>CALDUB010000074.1 GCA_937923465.1 uncultured Saprospiraceae bacterium | reverse complement strand
TTTGGATATTCAACTATCTGAGGTAAGATTTCTAGCTCTGCAAAATCTGTATTCTTTGCACTTAGTATTTTGTCAACACCTAATGATTTCAAGGCGTCTGTATTGACAATTCTTTTTTGGTTACGACCAATTAATTCTCTTGCTGTATCTAAAATATGTTGAGAAGAACGGTAATTATCTCGCAAAACAACTAAGTCCAAATCATTCTCATATTGCGCATGAAAATCAGTCAAATTTTTCATACGAGCACCTTGAAACTCATAAATACTTTGGTCATCATCCCCAACAATAAAGACATTTGGATTTTGCCAATAGCGGATTAGGTGCTGTAATATCTCATTCTGCGAGCCATTTGTATCTTGATATTCGTCCACCAAAAAATACAAATACTGCTCTTGATAAGTACGTAAAAGCGATTCGTTTTCATCAAATGCCTTGACGACCCACAATATCATATCCTCATAATCATAGCGACGGCGCTGTGCCATTTTCTTCACATAAACATCAAACAATTTGACTCCAGCACGCAGACGTTCCATGCGTTCTTTTTCTTTGTCAAATAGTGCCGCTTTGAGGTCTCCCTTCTTCGCAGTTTTGGTATTTCGTTTATAGATATACTCCTCGCGAAGAGGCAAGTCTTTTAAGTATTCATCAATTCTCTTCTCTAAAAAAGTATCCGACCAGTTTTCAGCCTTCATGCGACGAAATAGGTCATCTAAGTGCGAAGAATAAAAATATAAGTCTCCTCCCCGCCCCCGTCTCAAGGGATGCGAAGTGGATAAATCATACAGAATTTCCTCCATGATTTCGACCTTCTCTAGTTCACTCACGGGCTCTAAATCATGGCGCCCAAAAAGCTCTAGATTATCTTGAATGATACCATTACAAAAGGAATGAAAAGTGTAGATATGAACGCGATGCGCCTCTGGTCCAATAAACTCTAAAAGTCGCTGACGCATGGCTTGGACACCAGCATCTGTAAATGTCAGGCAAAGAATATTGTGCGCCTGGGCATCAGTCTCCAAAAGAATTTTCCCAATACGTGCGGTGAGAATATGCGTCTTACCCGTCCCAGGTCCAGCGATGACCAAAACAGGTCCTTCTATAGAATTAACTGCTTTATCTTGCTGCGGATTGAGCATGTCAAGTGCAGCGAGAAACTGTTCGTTATATTCTTTTATGTCAGCGGGTCTAGTCACGGGCGGAAGTTCGTAATTTTTCGGCACTTCATTAGAATAAAAAGATTTATTTGTCAGTAGTACAAACAAATTAGCCCATTTTTCCTTTTAATAATAGCTTGCAGCTTACGATTTTTTTAAAAACCAGCTATAACGTCACACCTCTTTGCCCTTATTGTGCAAAAGTGTTAAAAAAATAAAAATTATTTTTCCTCAACTTGCTTTTCGCCCTATTTTGGCGTACTTTGCAAGTAATACCTCAATAATACTGAAAATATAAAATTTTATGAAGCAATTTTTACTTACTTTTTTATTCGCAATGTTTTTGTCTGTAGGTTTTTCTCAGAGTTTATTAAACTGCCTTGACAACCCAGATGATACGCATTTCCCAAGCTATCGTAGTAGTGCTTCTTCAACAGCGCAGCTGACGATTTACCCAAATCCTGCAACTAATTTCATTATGTTGAAAAATTCAACAGGTGTAAATGAACTTCGTATTTTTAATTTGATTGGACGTCAAGTTGTTAATTTTACGAGTGTAGAAAAAGGTCAATCTTTTCCTGTAGCAGACTTGCCAAATGGTATGTATTTAGTTCAGTTGATTGATGTTAATAATGATATCATATCAACACATCGAATGAATAAAAGGTAATTTTATATTTTTTATGCTTCATAAGAAAAGGCGATAATCAGTTGATTATCGCCTTTTTTTGTGCGTATGTTTTTTGGTTCTCTGACAAATCCCGTGAAATGTGATTGTTAAAGAACGTGTTTTTTTAAAGATATTTACTTCACAAAAAACACAGCATTACTCATCAAGAATTTACCTTCTTCCCAAAAGCCACGGAAAAGTGGGTTGTCAATTAAGTAAACAATCTTACCTCGTCCCTTCTTTTCGACACCAAACGCTAAGGTATTTTTCAAAGCTCTTTTTACTTTGTAACCTGCAAACCCGATCGAGCGAGGATTGTCATTGATATGTCCCACATTCCAACCCGAGTCTAAAAATTCATAAGCAGCGCCCGAATTCTTAAGCGTAAAGTATTTATCCGTCAAACCAAAACCTAAAGGATGCGTGTCGTCTACTTGTACTTCATAAATAGCCCCTGGGATACTACTCGAAATTGAACGTCTTTCTCGTCCAGCATAAGGCACTAATTTGTCTGCATCCGTTTTGCTATTGTCTTTATTGACACGAGTCAATCCAAATCCTGCTTTATCTGCAAATGCAGCATTTGCACTACCAATAGCAATAACGCGACCGCCGCCTCTAACCCATTCCGTGATGCTTTCTAATGCACTATCTCCAAAACGATAGTAACCCTCGGGTAATACAACTACATTGAAATCTTTCATCTTATCGCCTTTAAAATCATCCACATCGACGACCGTCACAGGATAATTTAAATCACGTTCAAAATAATGCCATGCGTATCCAAAGCTATTTGCATTTGTCTTTTCACCCGATAATAAAGCAATTTTTGGACGCTTAATAAACTGCATAGCATCTGCCCCCAAATCATGTCCATAATCAGAAAAACCAGTTCCTGTCGTACTCAGAGTGATGCCGTACATCTCCGCAGCAGCCATTGTATGCTTTTCAAACATCGGTAGATGCTTATTATCAGCACGCAAAACAATTAAAGTTCCTGCTTCATACTTCTCACCATTAAGTCCAAAGTCTTCCTCTGCGTAACGTACATTAACACCACGCTTTAAAAGTTCTCCTAAAAAGCGCGCATCATTCAATGACTCGTGCTTCGCGAAATAAGCATAAGCTTTGTCGCTAATTGGTTGCTCTGTTTTTTCAACCTCATAGGCATATTTTCCACTTGGCTCTAAACGCGTTTTTGTCGCATAAGCTTTTAATCCATAAGCATAAGGTAAAGCCCAAGCCGTGATATCATAAGTCAGAGAATCTTCTAATGCAGAATTTGGTTCAAATAGCACCTGCGTCAATAAGCCCATTGGCTGATAAGCACTAATCACTAAATCTTTAGCATTCAAATTAATGGAAACATCTTGCCCTGTTTTATACGCAAAAGCTCTTGCGCTTTTTCCACTCCCCGCTGTCCCATAGCTGATGTTATGCTTGTCCAATAATTCCGTTAATGCTTTCACTTTACTTGGTGCATTGTCGGCAGAGATAATAAATGACTTATATTCTCCTGGAGGATTATTTTGTGAATTATTAAAATAACTCACGAACTCTTTATTCAAACGAGCTGCATTCTTAGACGCAATCTCTACCGTTGACATCGCTGTTGTCTTATGATGGTCGATGCGGTCATGCAAATGCAATGTATCGCCATTCTCCATATTAATCGCACGTCCTGAGATACCATGTCCCGCCTGTTCGTAAGTCATTCCTATCGCTCCATTAAAGGTTGGATAAGTATCACCATAACTTGGATAAAAAAGGTCGAAAACTTCGCGTGTAAAGTACAACCAACCTTCTTCGTCAAAGTAACTCGCATTGTTCTTACCTACTTCCGTCTGAAAGTCATATTGAAAACGCGTAATGTGCTTATGAAGTGGCTTTGCTGCTGGAGCAAAAAAATAAGGGTCATCAGGGTATTGTTCATGCAAATCAACATGAATATGTGGCATCCACTGGTGATAGATTTTCAAACGCTGTTGCGTTTCTACCTGTGTTGCCCACGCCCAATCGCGATTGAGGTCAAAGTAGTAGTGATTGACGCGACCGCCAGGCCAAGGTTCCTTGTGTTCACGCGCAATATATTGCGGGTCTGGCGTTTGGTTTGCCACACCACGGTACCAATGAGAGTAACGTGAATAACCATCAGGATTAACCGATGCATCAAAAATGACAACAGAAGTTTTGAGTGCTTCTTGTCCTTTTTTTGTTGTGACAAGGTCGTACAAAGTTTGCATAGAAGACTCAGATGCACCCGCTTCATTGCCATGTACACCAAAACTTAACCAAACGATAGCTGGTGCCGTTTCAGAATTAGTGGTGCCACTTTCCAAACCTGTTTGACGAAGATTATTTAAACGAATCTGTTCTAGGTTCGCCATATTATCTGGAGAAGTCACAATTGCTATTTTCAGCGGACGGTCTTCATTTGTACGTCCATATTCAATGTATTGAACGGAAGTACTATTGTCAGCGACGTGCTGAAAATAACCAACTACCTCGTGGTGAGGTGTGAAGTTTTCGGTGTAGTCCGTCGGAAGGAAATCCTGCGGAGATTGAATCTCACTGGTAGTGCGAGATAAGTTTTGTGCTTGTATTTGTGTAGTGAAAAATAAGCACAAAATAAGTGTTAGAAGACGTGTTTGCATAGGAATTCGTTTTGCTTATGCTGATTATAAACTCAATTTTGAATGCAGAATTTTGCATTTTGAACGATTAGTAAAAACGATTCAAAATTGATTTTCAAACATTTAAAATGAAAGTCTATTGTTGTTGTATTGGTGCAAAACTAATCTATTTCATTGATTTATAGAGGGTTTTGAAAGGAAAAAGCATTTCAGACGACCGATATTAGGCATAAAACAAAGCATTAGAAATCCTAAATCCTATCAAAAAGTGACAACGCACCGCCATGTAACAAACCTCGATTAATCACATCATTTTTGATGCCTAAAATCTCAGCAATAGTCGGAACGATATCAGAGGCATCACCAATTGGTGCTTCTTCTGTTCCCATTTGTAGATTAGCATCTATGCCTGGACCTGCCATCATCGTAAAAATGCGACGAGAGTTTTCGTCACCGTCATGGTCAAAAGCATTCCAATCATTTTGGTCGATGATACCATTTGGATTGTAATTCCGTCCATGTTCGGGTTGAACAATAAGGGCAGTTTTGTTCGCCATTTCAGGAATTTGATTTTGGATATAATCCCATAAAAATCCTATCGCATGGTCACCACGGTGCAATGCTTTGAGATAATCGGTATAACTACTATGACAAGTATCAACAGCGTTCATGTTGATGACCGTAACTTTAGGTTTGAAATAGCGCAAGACTTCGGCAGCATACGAAACGGTATTTAAATCTCCATTGTCGTTAACCGTTGGAAAAGCGATGAGTCCATTTTCTTTACGTTCAAAAGTTGTTTTGATGAAGTTTTTAATATCTGCTTTTTCTTCTTCAGTATTATTGAGATTGGGAATACCTGCGCCCGATTGCATAAAATTTTGATTCAAGAAAGTTCTCATTTCTTGTATCGGCGTCAATTCTTCTTCTGGATGATAAATACGGAAGCCTTTTAAGTAATCCTCTCCTTGTTGACCAAAAGTGATATTTGGAGCGAAAAAATTCCCGCCATATTGCGAGCCAAAATCTGGATGTGCCGAGTAATTTAAAAGAGGAACTGAGTTTCTTATTCCATTTCCGATAAACCATGTGTCCGTTGCCTTCGCGCCCATGTAGCGACGTACATATTCAAAAATCGTCGGGTGCGCAGGACGTTGGCGCAAGCCTTGCGTCACTCCGTAATGTCCTGACATGCCAGTACTCAGCCCTGTAAAGTGTCCCGTTCCCGAGGAAGAAAAGCGGGACTCTCCAAATAAGGTACCTTGTAACTGTAGAGGCGTTTGAAGAATGGGGGAAATTGGCTGCCCGCCAGGTTGCCCGTCTGCTGTATCTGTTCCATAGACAATTTTCAAGTCTGGAGGTGTACCTTGCAACATGTTATACATGATATTTCCTTCGATGTCTAAACCTTGACTGTCTGCTAAATATCTTTGTAAAATACTCTCTTGATGACGAACGCCACCTGCGAAAAGTACGAGAACGACGTGCTCTGCCATAGCCACATTAGTTTGGGCAAATAGGCGTCCTGTAGGTAGGATATATGGTACACCGATTGAGGCTGCACCAGTTATAGTAGCTTTTTTTAGGAAGGTTCTTCTTTTCATAACTGGTTATTGGTTATTGTGTTATTGGTTATTGCATATCAACCAATACCGATTTATAAATATTCAAAAGTACTTCTTCTTCTCTTTCCCAAATGAAAATATTCGCTGCTGCATCACACTTATTTACCAAAGATAAATAATATTTTTCATCTGTCAATAAACGCTCCAATGCTTTGGCAATTGTGTCAATTTCCAAATCATTAATGAGGCAAAAAGTTCCATATTCGTCATTTATGCGCTGGTATTCTGGAAAAGCCATATTAATAGATGGTTTCCGTCCTTGGATGTAGTCAAAGGCTTTATTGGCAAGAGAATAGTAGTAACTCAGTCCTTTATTCTCTAATAAATTAAGTCCAATATTAGCGCGTGCAGTAACTGTAGGTAGGTCTTTTGGGAGCACAAACCCTAAAAAGGTAACTTTATCTTCCAAGCCTCTTTCTTTTACCATATCTCTCAACTCTTGCGATAAATCACCCTCTCCAGCCAATTGTAATTCCGCACCTTCTATCTTTTGCATCGCTTCTATTAAATGTTCTAAACCCCGCCCTTCGTTCAGTGCCCCTTGATAAAGCAATATTTTTCTATCGTTTACAGGAGTATTAATAGGCGTTTTGATTTTAAACGGTACATTTCTAACAACGGAGAAAGGTATCTGATATTCTTTGGTAAACATTTCAGCCAAGCTGCCACCTACTGTATAGCAATATTTTAAATTAGGAACAGTGAGCTTTTCCACTCCTTTCCAAAATCGTTGAATCTTTGGGCGCGTGACAACTTCGGGTACTTCCGTAAAGTATTCGTGTGCATCGTAAACACAAGTCTTACCTTTTAATTTTGAAATAAAAAAACCGGGGAGAATGGTGTCTAAATCTATTGAATTGACAATATCGAAACGCGCGAAGAGTAAGAAGAAAAACAAACGAATATTATATTCGAGATAGAATAGCTTCCCGCCATCAAAATGGCAAGAGAGTCTTTTTTGTTGAAAGGTTTGTGGTGTTAAAGGTTTTGAATTGGAGCGCTTTCTACCGACTAGTTGTACTTCATAACCTGCTTTGGACAAACTCGTGCAAATACGAATCATTCTTTGGTCGTAAGATAAATCGTTGGTGACTGTGGCGATTATTTTTATTTTTTTCTTCAAGGAAGACTATAATTTTAGGAACGCGAAAAAATAGATTAATCAAAAATCCGCTGGTCGCCATACCAATTAGCACCAAATTTTTCCACCAATATATTATCAAAATAATCTGCTTGTTCTAAGAGGTGTCTAAAAAGTTTAACGCCTGATTCTACATTCAAATAGCGGTCATGAATGAGCAAAGAAAGAATCACGTCATGGTGGTCAATGCTAAAAGTCAGACCTTCTAAAAGGTGATTCTGTTCTAATAAATATTGTAAAATCTCCGTTTCGTCCTCTGGCAACAAACACAAATGCGCATCCCCACTAATCAGTCCATTCTTTTCGTAGTAGGAAATATTCACGCGTGCTGAGCCTTGCTGGATTTGCCAGTTATTTGGTCCTCGACGAGAAAGACGTGGTTGATGTCCTGTTTTTTCAATTAAACGTTCAATTGTATAGCCAACTCCGTTTGGTTGAAATTCCTTAGCTTTATTGGGCAGCAGTAAATAATCCTTACAATTGGGGCATTTATTTTTCTTGACTTCGCCTTCAAAAAAGACGTATTCACAACTATAACAACGCGTCCCAATCTTATTTTCGCCACATTTATAATCTTCATAAACCTGTTTTATCTGCAAAGCGGACAAGGCTAATTGGTAATCCTCCTCTGCAAAAAAACCAATATTCATACCGACTATCTTACCTGTTTCATCTGTCAGTGGTCCGCCCGTAAAATCACTTTCCATCTCTGTATCTAACAGAAAGTAATCGCGTCCTTCATACCGAAAATTGGCAGAAATAAGACGTAACTCTTCTTTCTTAAGATGTGTATTCGGCGTAAATCCCAGAGAAGTTAAAGAACTGCCGCCGACAGGGTCTGCCTCTGCTAGTACACCTTGCTCCGCAATATCAGTTTCCTTCGTCCGCAAAAATGCTACATCATAAACAGGGTCTGTAAATAAAACTTCTGCTGCTCGTTTTTCAGCATCTATATGCTGGATAACAACTTCCCGATTGTCTCGCACGATGTGTTCGCAAGTGACATATAAACCAACCTCTGCCCAATAGAATCCTGTCCCAGTGCTATACGGTGTAGCAACTTGGATAGCTGGAATATCTGCTATAGATGGTAGACTGCGGACGGTGGTTGGTTTTGACAATTACGTTTAAGGTTTAATTTTAGAAATCAAAGAAACGTGTTTTTAAGTGAAAATGAAAATTAAAGCGGAGGAATCAGAAGTCCGTGCGAAAATAGTCTTTCTAAAACCACGACGCGTACATCACATAGTTATTTGCGATGCGCTCCACGCTATCTTTGAATGCCTCTGGAGAAAGTTTTTTTACTTTTTTAGCAGGAACACCAGCATAGATATAACCACTTTCAAGATGAGAATTTTCTAAGACAACGGCACCTGCTGCAATGAGTACATTGCTTTCGACGATAACATTATCCATAACTATAGCGCCCATTCCCACCAAAACGTTGTCATGAATAGTACAACCATGGACGATAGCTCGGTGACCAACAGAGACATTATTTCCTAGAGTCGTCGCAGCACGCTCGTAGGTACAATGGATAATGGCACCGTCTTGAATATTGACTTTGTTGCCCATTTTAATGGCATTGACATCTCCTCTGATGACGGCATGAAACCACACACTACACTCGTCTCCCATTTCTATATCACCAGCAAGAACTGCATTTTCGGCAAACCAGCAGTCTTTTCCGTGCTTAGGAGATTTTCCTCTTACTTCTTTTATGAGAGCCATTTTATTGTTTTTGTGAAATTGATAAAGTCTATTTCACAAATGTATTGAATAAAAAAGGGAATCGCATGTGTTGCGATTCCCTTTCTCTTAGTGAATTCCGAAACGGAAGTTTCGGAATATAGTACTCTTAATCCATTGCAGTCACCGTGTAACCTGCATTTCGTAACAAACGAATAACTCCTTCCTTTCCGCCTAAGTGCCCTGCTCCTACAGCAAAGAAAGTTGGTTTGGTTTTCATTTGTTCACTCATGATTGGTATCCAGTTTTTATTTCTGTTGACCAATAGAATATCTTCATAGTCTCCCATTCCACCTTCTTCCGCAGAAATTAGCTCTGACAAACCATTAAGATTTTGTGTTTTGTAAAGGTTTACCATTTCAGCCATTTGGTCTGTTTGTGCTGCTGCCATATCGCCTCCTTGCACACTTTCAACGAGCATCTGCGCTTGTACTTCATAAGGAATACTATCAAACATACTCATTTGGTACTCAACAGTTTCTAAACCTTGCATTTCCATTTTTTGCTTTTTAGCTTTTTCCATGAATTCCATTTCATAGCTAACAACACCTTCTTGACCTTCCATTGGATTACCGCCAGACATGTCCATCGAGGTCATCATCGAAGTAAACATTGGTTTCACTTTGTCGAAAAGTGCAATTGGAAGTCCTAAGTCGTCAAATTTCACTTTAACTAGAGCATACTCCTCTTCTGTCAATAGTTTTTTCAAACTACCGCCGTCTTTCATAAAAGCATTCATCATCATGCTCATCATCATCCCCATGTTATTCATGTCCTCCATGTTGATTTCGAAGGTCATGCGGTCTGTTTCTGCAATGGCTTTTTCTGTATTTTCAGTTACAAAAAAATCATCCTTTGCTATCATGTGAATCGTGCCATAGAGGTAAGATACTTTTTCTAAATCATTCCCTGTTATTTTCCAGAGGAGGGCATTTTCAAGCGTATCTGCCGTTTCTTTTTGAGTTTCAGTCTCTACTATTTTGGTCTGCGCTTTAGCATTAAAAGACACAAAAAAGAGTAGAATTATTGCGTATATGAATTTTTTCATTAATCGTATTTTACTTTTGAGTTAAATTTACTCCACAAAAAAACGCTCTCTTAAAAAGATTGTTTTATACTTAGATGCAGGAATCGATAAAGAGGCACAATTTTAGCTGTTTTTAAGAAGAATTTATTAATCTTATTGTTTTATTTGAATATAAAGAGAGCATATCTTAGATATGAAAAGCATATCCCCCCATTTAGATTTCCTAAATCAACGTTAATATTATTTTTATCTCCCCCATTTTATCCTCATATTAGCGATAAAATGATATTTCAGAATAAAAATATGGATTCTGGCTTGTTATTGCATCGTTAAACGGAAGATACGAAAGTACATTTTGCTAAATACCATACATTTCACTGTATTCCTGACAAAATCTGGATACAGTTAGCAGCAAATTTCGTTACTATCGTATCTATATAAATGAAAGATGTGATTCTTGTAAAAGCAAGGACTACATCATATCAGATAATATATTTTTTTTCAAATAAAGGAAATATTTCATCTGTTATCAACGTTTTAGGTTTCCTTTTCTGACAATAAGAGAACAAATAACGTTAAAAAGAAAAGATTAACAGACAAAAACTGTTTTCATTCACACACTTTCCTTAATATTGTAGTTTAAAGCTTAGGTGTAAATAAAATATGATTTTTTAAAAGATATTTTCTCTTTATAAAAAAATATTTTTAGCCTCACATTTTTTGAGAGTAGCTCCCGATTTGAAATACTACATTAACCAAGAAAGGTCAAATAAAGATGTTCATGAAAAGACTCAGACTACTATTATTATTGTGTGCCATTGGACTTTCCTCGATTTCCTTAAGTGCGCAAGACATTCACTTCTCGCAATTCTATTTGTCGCCGTTGAATCTCAACCCGGCGTTAACGGGAGTAATGAACTGTAATGTTCGCCTTACTGCAAATTACCGTAGCCAATGGGCTTCTGTTTTGGGAAACAATGCATTTAAAACTTATAATGTCTCTTATGACCAACGTATTGCTGTCGGTCGTAATGACTTTTTTGGTATTGGAGGCACGTTTTGGGGAGATAAAGCAGGTCAAGGTGAATTTGCGACCCTAACAGGTAAATTATCTGCTTCTTATAGTAAGAAAATGGGTGGCTACCGTAAAAAATCACACTACCTTGTAGTAGGTGCAGAAGGTGGTATTGCTCAACGTAGTATCAACTTTATCAACTTACGTTGGGGTGCTCAGCATGACGGCGAAGGTGGATTTGACCCAACATTGCCTTCTTTCGAAGAAGGTTTCCAGCCAAACTTCACATTTGTTGACATGTCTGCAGGATTGTTGTGGTTCTCAACTTTTGACGAAAACAATAACTTGTACTTCGGTGCCTCATTCAGTCACTTGAATCGTGCTAATCAAGCTTTCCGTGAAGGTGAAGTTGACGATTTATACAGCCGTTTCACTTTCCACGCAGGTGGTGAGTTCTTGTTATCTGACCGTATTGGATTGGTACCAGGCATCATTGCGATGCAACAAGGTCCTTCTTTCCAATTGAATACAGGTACTAGTTTGAAATTTTTGTTAAACGGTAACCGTCGTACTTACCAAGCATTCCAGATAGGTCTATGGACACGTCTAGCGAGTAAGTTAGAAGAAGGTATCTTATCTGATGCAATTATTGTTTCTACTCGTTTTGATTACAATAACTTTAGCCTTGGTTTTAGTTATGATATCAACGTGTCAGATTTAGAAGTAGCAAGTGGTAACAATGGTGCTTTTGAGTTTGCTTTGATTTACAAAATCTGTAACTTGAACCGTCGCGGTGTTTACTGTCCACGTTTTTAAGCAAAGAAAAAAGATGCTATATCTAGCACTTATAAATTAAGGTGCAATTATTGCACACATAAAAATCCCGTTGAAAGACATTTTTCAACGGGATTTTTCTATTTTGGCGTTTGTTAATATTTATGGGAAAATAGAAAGACATTTTATTAGATAGATTCAGTTTTTTAGCTACACACAAATAATACTCTATATCATTCATATTTCTTAGTTCATATTTAACCTAGATGGCAAAAGCCTTTCCCTTTTATAGACAGTTGGACGCAATGGATTGTGGGGCAACTTGTATTCGTATGATTGCTGAATTTTACGGCAAACGATACAGTCTGCAATATCTTCGCGAAATAAGTTACCTAGACAGGGAAGGTGTATCTCTGCAAGGAATTGGAGAAGCCGCAGAAACTATTGGTTTTAGGACTATGGCTATCAAGATTCCATTTAGGAGTCAAGACGAGGAACAACCCGATTTTTTTGAAGTTCCATTGCCTTGTATCGTTCACTGGAAAGGGATTCACTTTGTAGTTGTTTACAAGACGAGTGCACGCCACATCTGGATAGCTGACCCTGCTGCGGGTAAAATGAAATTGACACATGCAGAATTCATTAAAAAATGGGTGAGCGATGCAGGTGGTACAGGTATCGCTATGCTTTTTGAGACGACGCCTGATTTTTATGCACAGGAAGGCGAAGAAATAAAAAAAACGGGGCTTTCCTTTTTGCTCCGTTATATGCGTCCTTATCGTCAATTACTCACGCAGTTGATTTTAGGCTTATTGTTAGGGACTTTTTTCCAGCTAATCTTTCCATTTTTAACCCAAGCGGTTGTAGATATCGGTATCCAAAATCAAGATATTGATTTTATTTACCTAATTTTGATTGCTCAGTTAATGCTGTTTGCAAGTCAGACGGCTGTGCAATTTTTGCAATCTTGGATATTGCTGCATATTGGTGCACGGGTGAATGTGTCGCTTATTACTGACTTTCTGATAAAATTAATGAAATTGCCAATTGGCTATTTCGATAAAAAAATGATTGGAGATTTGCTTCAACGTATCGGTGACCACCGGCGCATAGAACAATTTCTGACGACTTCGTCCTTGACCGTTTTATTTTCTGCCTTTAATATGGTCGTTTTTAGTGCCGTCTTATGGCTTTATAATTTTAAAATTTTCTTGATTTTCGTTCTTGCTTCGGTGCTTTACATTGCATGGATTTTAATGTTTATGAAAAAGCGAGAGAAGGTAGATTATATGCTCTTCGAACAACGCGCAGAAAATCAACATGCCTTGATAGAGCTCATACAAGGTATGCAAGAAATTAAGTTACAAAATAGTGAGCGCAAGCATCGATTTAAATGGGCTAATATCCAAGCTAAGCTTTTTAGAGCTAATATTCGTTCATTAAAAATCACGCAATATCAAGATATTGGAGCAACTTTCATTACTCAATTAAAAGACATCATCATCACTTTCGTGGCGGCAACAGCTGTTATCAAGGGTGAAATGACCTTGGGTATGCTCTTAGCTGTACAATACATTGTAGGACAGCTAAATGGTCCTTTGACACAGTTTATTCAGTTTGCACGGACGGCACAAGATGCACGAATTAGTATGGAGCGTCTCGGAGAGATACATCAGATGAAAGATGAAGAAATGAAGGATGATGAAGGCGCAGCTAAAATGACTGGCTCTATTCTTCCTGAGGCTTCAGATTTGAATATCGAAAATGTTAGTTTCCGTTATAACAAGTTATCAGATTACGTCTTAAAAGATGTTAATCTAGTTATTCCGAAAGGAAAGATAACTGCAATAGTGGGTACGAGTGGTAGCGGTAAGACAACTTTGGTCAAATTGTTACTTGGTTTTTATAGTCCAACAGAAGGTCATATAAAAATGGGCGGTATCCATTTAGAAAATATTCCGCGTAGACAATGGCGGTCTTCTTGTGGTGCGGTCATGCAGGATGGTTATATTTTTTCTGATACTATCGCGAATAACATCGCAGAAAGTGATGAAGACACAACACGCAAAGTGGATAGAAATCGCTTATTAAAAGCGGTTAAAACAGCTAATATCCAAGAGTTTATTGAAAATTTACCTTTGGGTTATAATACGATGATTGGCGCAAAAGGTAATGGTTTAAGTCAAGGACAAAAACAACGTTTGCTAATAGCACGTGCTGTTTATAAAGACCCTGATTTCCTTTATTTTGATGAAGCGACAAACTCTTTAGATGCTAAGAATGAGCGTGTGATTATGCGCAACTTAGACCAGTTTTTTCAAGGGCGTACCGTTCTTGTCGTTGCACACCGTTTGAGTACAGTGAAGAATGCGGACCAGATTGTGGTTTTAGAAATGGGTAAAATCGTGGAAGTAGGTACGCATCAGCA
>CALDUB010000073.1 GCA_937923465.1 uncultured Saprospiraceae bacterium | reverse complement strand
AATTTCCATTGGCATCAATTTGAGGATTTACAAACTCAAAATCTGTGGTACCGCGTGTATAATGAATAACCGTATCTAATTCAAAAGTTTCTCTATCCAGACGAATGATAAGCCCTTCCCGTCTTCTGCCTGTAGGATTATCTTCTCCATAATAAACTACTCCTGTCGCAAAAATACTCTCTTCATTTTGTGCAGTGAACCACGGAAAGGTAAATTCGGCGTATTCTCCACTATCAATAAAATATTCCTTTCGTTCTAAACTGTCCAAGTCTAAATCAAAAATTTGCAACTTCATCAATGCTTCTGTTCCTTTCGTCGCAAAACAAAGTAAAGAATCTCCAACAATTAAGGTTTGATGAGTTATTCTATCCGCAGAAAGAAAGTTATCATACTTATCTGATGTTGCTATCAAATCACCATTCTCATCAAATTTAGCCATTCTCATAAACCAAGGTTCGCCATTTGTGGTTCTATTCAGTGAACGTGCATAGATTTTACCATCCTTGTGTTCAGCCTCTTTAAATACTTCAAACCCTCCAGGGTCTACATTAATGAGTTTGTTGAAGTATTGGGCATTTAGGTAAGAATTTGAGATAAATAGGGTTATTGCAATAAGTATTAGTTTCATTTTTTCGGAAGTTTAAAAGTGAAAAGCGCTGTACGAATATACATATAATGCTGTTTAAAATCTAACACATCTTTGACATAACCGCACAGTTTTTTAGATTTTCGCAAAAAAAATCCCGAACACTCAACCTGAGCATTCGGGATTTCCCTTTTTTTAAATATAACTTAACTACTCGTTTCCAGGCTCGCCCTTCTTCACAATCCTCTTAAACTCAACCACCTTCTTCACTTTCTCACCGTCCTCATTCTTAATTTTCCGCGTTCCGTCATACATTTCAAACTTCACCAATTTACACTCCAACTTACCATTAAAGAGATTCTTTTTAGAAGAAGCACGTAGACCTAAACGCTTTAGAGCACCCATATTTGACGAAATAATCCAAGCATCCCAGCCTGTCCAATTTTTCTTCAAAGCATCACCAATACTCTTATAGAAAGCGTCGACATCTGCGACACCAAGACGTTCATCATAAGGAGGATTAAAGATTAAAACGCCGCTATCAGCTGGTGCTTTGGCGAGTTTAAAATCTCTACGCGAGAAAGTAACAACATCGTCCGCTTCTGCATAGCCTGCATTAAAACGTGCAATACTCACTGCATCAAAATCTTTATCAGAACCTAAAACATCATGCTCAAAATCACTGATTTTTGCATCTGCTTCTCTCTTCACTTCGTTCCATAAATCTGCATCAAAGTCCTTTCTTTTGATAAAACCAAAAGGGATTTTACGTTGCTTTTGTGGCGGCATATTTTTAGCCAACATCGCTGCTTCAATAGCAATCGTACCAGAACCACACATCGGGTCTAAAAACGCGCGGTCTCTTTTCCAACCTGATAATAATACGAGTCCTGCTGCTAATATCTCGTTAATCGGTGCTTCGACAGTATCTTTTCGGTAACCACGTTTGTGCAAGCTATCTCCCGAAGTGTCAATACTCACAGTACACACGTTTTCACGAGAAAGGTGCACATTAAAACGAATATCGGGGTCGCGTACATCGACACTTGGACGCTCATTAAAACGAGAACGAAATTGGTCAACAATACTATCTTTTGCTTTTAAAGCTAGATATTTAGAGTGTGTGATATACCTTGACTGTGTCACACCGTCGATAGCGAAAGTCTGTTCCATGTCAAAGTGCTTCATCCAATCAAATTCATACATCTTAGCATAGAAGTGATTCTCGTGCTTCGTTTTAAAAGTATAAATCGGCTGAAGAATACGGATAGCCGTCCGCAACTCATAGTTCGCTCGATAAAGCAATTTTTTGTCTCCCGAAAAAGTAACGTGACGCGCACCAGGAACAATGTCAGTTGCTCCGAGTTCTTTTAATTCTTGTGCGAGGACGTCTTCTAAACCAAATAAGGTTTTTGCTAAATATTGATGCATATCTTAATAACTATGAACTATGAACGGTTTAACGATGAACTTCTCTTGCACATAGCGAGAGAACCCGTAAAGTTGCGCAAAGATAGGATAGTCGCGCGGAATAAATGGAATGGGCGGTTTTTCTTTTTGAGACGGAGAGTTGTTTTAACTTAAATATGAAAGAGGAGAAAAGTTAATCAAGCAGTCTGACGCCTGATACCTTTCTCCTCTTTCCTAATTTTAAGTCTGTAAGACTCCTACATTAAACTTCTCCACCTCTGCATTATTCGCGGCTTCAATCCCCATACTGATAATTTTTCGTGTATCGCGTGGGTCAATAATCGCATCTACCCAAAGGCGTGACGCGGCGTATTCTGGTGTTGTTTGGCGGTCGTAGCGGTCTTTAATTTTATTGTAAAGGTCCTTTTCTTTTTGTTCGTCTGGCTCCTCTCCTCTTCTTTTCATAGAAGCAACTTGGATTTGAGTCAAAGTCTTTGCAGCTTGTGCACCACCCATAACTGCAATTTTTGCAGTCGGCCAAGCTACTATCAGACGTGGGTCATATGCCTTTCCGCACATGGCGTAGTTACCAGCACCGTAGCTATTTCCTGTAACGATACTGAATTTTGGAACAGTTGAATTACTAACTGCACTCACCATTTTTGCACCGTCCTTGATGATACCGCCATGCTCACTGCGCGACCCCACCATAAATCCTGTTACATCATGAAAAAATACCAAAGGAATTTTCTTCTGATTACAATTCATGATAAAACGTGCAGCCTTGTCAGCCGAGTCAGAATAGATTACTCCACCAAACTGCATCTCACCCGTTTTAGTCTTAATAACTTCACGGTTATTTGCCACGATACCTACAGCCCAACCGTCAATGCGCGCATAAGCACAAATCATCGTCTTGCCGTAACCTTCTTTATATTGCGTCAATTTTCCTTCGTCTACGATGCACTCTAAAACCTCAACAGTCTTATAAGGTTTTGTACGTTCTGACGGGAAAATTTCTAGAATGGAGTTGGTATCACCTTTGGGTTTTTCTGATTTAATACGGTCAAAACCTGCCTTTGGAAAAGCACCAACCTTGTCCATTAAATCTCTAATCGTATCTAAACAACTCGCGTCATCTGGCAACTTATAATCTGTCACGCCACTGATTTCGCATTGTGTTGTTGCACCACCTAGTGTTTCTTTATCTACAGTTTCACCAATTGCGGCTTTTACTAAATACGGTCCCGCTAGGAAAATACTTCCTGTTTTATCGACAATCAAAGCTTCGTCAGACATAATTGGTAAGTAAGCGCCACCTGCGACACAACTTCCCATTATCGCCGAAATTTGCAAGATGCCCATACTTGACATCTTCGCATTATTGCGAAACATACGTCCGAAGTGTTCTTTGTCTGGAAAAATCTCGTCTTGCATCGGAAGAAAAACGCCCGCAGAATCAACTAGATAAATGACAGGCAAACGATTTTCCATCGCGATTTCCTGAGCACGCATATTTTTCTTCGCCGTTATCGGAAACCATGCACCAGCTTTTACGGTCGCATCATTAGCGATAATCATGCACTGTCTGCCAGTTACATATCCGATGCCCATGACAACACCACCTGCGGGACAGCCGCCATGTTCTTCGTACATTTCATATCCTGAAAATGCGCCGATTTCGAAGAAGTCAGATTTATCGTCAATTAAGTATTCAATACGTTCGCGAGCAGTCATTTTGCCACGGTCGTGCTGTTTATCTATTTTTTTTTGTCCGCCGCCCAATTTGATTTTATCTAATCGGCGGTTGACTTTAGACAGCAAAAGTTTCATTGCGTCCTCGTTCTTACTATGTTCTATATTTATTTTTGCCATTGTCTTGTGGTGGTGAATATTCTGAAAATTTAGTAGGGAAGCCCGAATTTACTCGTATTAATAAAATTAACAAACAAAATAACGCTTAAAAAACGTCGTTTCGTAAATAATAACGGGAATATAAAAAGAAAAGGTATAACTTTAGGAAGGAAACAACAAAAGAAAAATGAGGTGACGGGTTTTCTCGCTAAAGAAATAACTGCCCGTCACCCTCCTCAATCCGGGAGTAGGATTGCTCTTGAGTATTTTTGGTAGGATTAGATTTTAGATATTGGACCTTAGAAGCTAGACTTTTTTAGAGAAAGTTGACTTTTTAGATTTTTCATCATTGATAATCTAAAAATATACGCACTTACATTTTAGTCTAATATCCAACATCTAACGTCTAACATCTTTTATCTAACCTATTCACACATTGAGGAGAGGAAACAAGTAGGTTTTTTGCTGCCTGACATGATAGTTTTTTTTAACATATTTTTTAGAATGCCTCAAAACCCGTCAATCCATGTAAGGCCCAATTGACTAAAGAAACGATAAAAGCCAATCCGAGTGCCGACCAAAAGTTTCTGACATGAAACCCGCCTAATATTTTACTCGCAATCAAAATTAAAACGGCACTCACTATAAAACCAAAAAGACCAAGTGTTAGCCAGTTAATCGGTGTCCCTAAAAAGTTGACAACGGCACCAATAGTTGCATTTAAAAGCGCCATCACAATGGCAACCAAAATAGCAGACTTGAAGTCTTTTACTTCTACACTATTCATAAGTTTTGCGCCGACGACAAATGCGATTGCGCTAAGAAGAATTCCGATAATTGTACTCATGTTTGTTTTTTAGTTTTTTGAATAAATCTCATTTTTTATCCAAAAAATGATTTGTCTTAAAAAAGAGAAAGGACAGTTTTAAATTATAAACTCCTTTCCTTATAAAGCTA
>CALDUB010000072.1 GCA_937923465.1 uncultured Saprospiraceae bacterium | reverse complement strand
ACATCTTAGCAGTATAGCAATCAAAGCAGCCCTTGCCGCAGGAAAAGTCATTCAAAAACATATGAATGAAGATATTTCGGTGGAGAAAAAGGAAACGGGGACAAGTTATGCCTCACAAGTCGTCACCGCCGTAGATAGAGCATGTGAAACAGTCATTCTCTCTCATCTACTTCCCAGTTGTGAGGCGTTTGGTTTAGCACTTTTATCCGAAGAAACCGAGGATGATGAGAGTCGCTTCAAAGAAGACTTTTTTTGGTGCATTGACCCAATGGACGGAACACTTGCGTTTATAAATAAACGACCAGGATTTTCGGTATCGATTGCTTTAGTTGCAAAAAATGGGACAGCCTACATTGGAGTCGTATTTGACCCCAGCACAGATACATTATATCATGCGATAAAAGGAAATGGAGTCTTTAGGAATGGTAAGCCTTGGAAAATTAAGCATACAAATGAACATTTAACTTATGTGACAGATAGAATGCTGAAGGATACGCCGCGTGCAGCCGAAATAGAAAGTTTCTTAAGTAAAAATGTAGCGGACTTGCATCTGAATGGTGTAAAAGAAATGGATGGTGCGGGTTCCGTATTAAATGGCATTTTTGTGTTGGAAAATGGTCCTGCATGTATGTTAAAGTTTCCGAAGAAAGAAAGCGGCGGCGGAAGCACTTGGGACTATGCTGCTACAGCATGTATTTATCAGGAATTGGGTTTACCTGCAACAAATTTTGCGGGCGAAAGATTGGATTTAAATAGAAAGGACGGCACTTTCATGAATCATGAGGGCATCTTTTATGCTAATCTTAGGAATGCGAACGAAAAAGATGTAGCATCTTGACCTGACGGCAAGCGAGGATTTAATGTCCCTCCCGATTGCTTTGGGACGAGCTATTTTCCTCTTGAAATCAGTCCCCAAAAGTATTCGAGACAGGCGACGTATCAACAATTATCCTTCTTTCAAAAGAAAACTGGAAACACTCAGATTTCTCACTCCATTCGAAATGACAAAGAAAGCCAATTGGCTTTCTTTGTCAAAAAACTATTCTCCTTTCTAAAAATATAGAGGAATCAATCCTCTCAATTTATCCAAGGTTTCCTCCACAGTCAAATCACTCATACCCCCAGCAGCATTGGCATGTCCGCCTCCGCTAAAGTGTTCTTTTGCTAAGACATTCACAGGATTATCTGTGCCTTTCGAACGGAAAGAGATTTTCATGATTCCGTCTCGTTCTGTAAATACAATGGCCGCCTTCATTCCCTTGATAGACAAGAGCAAATTAGCCAAACTATCTGTATCTCCTTTTTTGTAGTTGTATTGGGCAAGTTCTTCTTTTGATAAAGAGATAATAGCCACGTTTTGCGCGTATAAAATCTCTAATTTTTCACTCATCGCATAGCCTTGCAGACGCAAACGACTTTCGGTATTTGTATCATTTAGCTTTTCATGAATTAAATGATGCTCTACTCCTGCTGCTAAAAGTTTGGCTAAAACCTCGTGTGTACGTGGTTTTACTGAGTTGAATTTAAAACTACCTGTATCGGTTAAAATGCCTAAGTACAATGGCGTCCCAATTTTCTCATCTAACAAGTCTAAATGTCCAGATTGCTCTATTAAATCTACGATTAGTTGACAAGTAGAGGAAGCAGTTGTTTCAGAAACAGTTAATGTAGGAAAATCTTCAGGACTCAAGTGGTGGTCTATCATGATTTTCTTAGCAGTAGCTTCTTCTAACAAAACTTGCATATCGGGTCCGACACGATAAGTTGCGTTGTAATCTAAACAAAAAATTAAATCTGATTTTTTCAATTGCGTTGCTACCTCTTCTGGATTTTCATCCATCAAAACAATAGAACTCGTATCTAACCAGTCTAGAAAATCAGGTGCTTTGTCTGGGTGACAAACAATGGCTTTTTTACCTAGTTTTTCAATAAAATGCAATAAACCTAAAGAAGAACCAATGGAGTCTCCGTCTGCAGATTTGTGTGCGGTAATGACGATATGATTCGCCGCTTGAATTTCTGCCTCTATTTGTTTGTAGATATTCATAGATTTTATTTTGTTACTGATAATAAGTACCACTCTTTTTCTAAAAGGCTGCAAAGGTAAATCTATTATCGAATTAAATCCTTTTTACTTACTTTTGTGCGAACGATTTTTCATTAATTTTGATTCTCCACCAAATCCTATGAAAGCGACATGAAAAAAATAAAAAACTAAGCAAGACAGTTGATTTTAGTTTTTCATTTTTTCTTGTCACAGGATTTGGCAGAGAACGTTAATTTTTAGTTTATGCCGTACGAAGAAGCATTTGACCTTTTCTGGAAGGAGGTATTAGAAAGTGTAGAAAAAGCCCAGTTTGCAAAATTAACTATGGCTAAGACTGTTGGTAAGCCTAATTTGAGAAATATATTTGTCAGACCGGTCTATTCTGAAGGCGAATTTAAAGTCTTACTTAAATTGCGCTACAGGTCTGTTGAGACTGAAGACCAAGAAGATGAACTGACTTTGGAAGAAGCATTTGTGGTCATAAAATCACATCTAAAAAAGTCTTTTGCATCTGTTCTGCTATTTACAACAGAAAAGAATATTATTTTCAAAGTGAATAAAAAAGGGGCTGGTAGCATGGCTGAGTCCGCGCCTACCTTTAGTAAGGTTTAGTACTAGCAGATTTTGTTCTTCTTAATACACTGTAATTAGGTTAATTATAATTGCTTTTGCTTGTTTTGTTGAATAGTTAGTTGGTTTATCATGGTGACTGTCGACAACATAATCAACCAATCAACACAATTATACTGCATAAAATTCGCACGCCGACATTTTAAATATGATACACACTTTAGAAGAATTAAAATCAGGGAAGTTAATTGGTTCCAACAGGCTAAAATTAGCCTGTGGTTTAAAGGAGTTTCCAGAAGAAGTATTATCTCTGGCAGAAACCTTAGAAGTTTTAGATTTATCGGACAACCAATTGACTGAATTACCTGATAGTATATCTCAGCTAAAGCGGTTAAAAATCATATTTTTCGCACGTAATCACTTTACGGAATTTCCTGCCATACTCGCAAAATTTCCTGTTTTGAATATGATTGGGTTTAAATCCAATCATATCCAAAACGTACCAGAAAATGCCTTTCCTCCAATGCTAAATTGGTTGATTTTAACTGATAATAAGATAAAAAAGTTACCAAAGAGTATCGGCAAGTGTCATCTGCTGCAAAAGTGCGGATTGGCTGGTAACCGAATTGAAGAATTACCAGCAGAAATGGCAAATTGCGTAAATTTAGAACTCCTCAGGATTTCGGCTAACAAACTGAACTCCATTCCAAAATGGTTATTTGAGTTACCTAAATTGTCTTGGGTGGCATTTGGAGGCAATCCTGCGACGCATCAGACTCCATTAAACAATGATTTAGAGTCCTTTGCATGGAAAGATTTTAGTATTGAAGAGTTATTAGGAGAAGGTGCTTCGGGATTGATTTCGAAAGCAAATTGGCATTCAAAAAAAGAAGATGTAGCCATCAAAATTTTTAAAGGAAATGTAACTAGCGACGGTCTGCCCGAAGATGAGATGGAAATCTCTATTGCAGTAGGGATTCACGAAAATTTAATTCCTATTCTGGGCAAAATCAAAGACCACCCCGACGATAAAAGCGGCTTAATCATGAAGCTGATATCCCCTTCTTATATCAATTTGGGCAATCCTCCAAGTCTGCAAACTTGTACGCGAGATGTGTTTGATGAGAAATCTGTTTTTAGTGGATTAGAATTACTTAAGATAGCAAAAAGCATGGCTTCCGTTGGTGCTCAGTTACACAAAAAAGGAATTAATCATGGCGATTTTTATGCGCATAATATATTGATAAACAAAAAATCAGAATGTCTTTTGGGTGATTTTGGAGCAGCTTCTTTTTATGATGTTAATTCAATTTCTGCTCCTAATATCGAACGTGTGGAAGTACGAGCATTTGGATGTTTGCTAGAAGATGTATTAAATCTGGTTAGTGAAAATGAGCTTAGTAAGGCACTCCGTAATAAATGGCAGAAATTGATTACAGATTGTACTATTCCAGAGGTAAAATCTCGTCTTAATTTTTCTGAAGTAGTAGAGATTTTAAATCACTATTAAATGACTTTCTTTGTCAAAAAACACTCGCGTAAAACTCTAATCTCCAATCTCCTCTCCCAACAAATCCAAAAATAAAATCCCGCTCAAGTGGTCAATTTCATGTTGAAAAATAACCGCCGTAAAGTCTTCTACCATTTCGATATGATGACTGCCGTCTGGTCGGTCATACTCAATCAAAATAGCGTATGCTCTCGTTTTAGTTACACCTCGTTGATTAGGAATAGATAAACACCCCTCTGGACAATCCTGCTTTTTCTCTGTGTATTGTAGAATTTTTGGATTTAAATAGGCTTCAAAAGGAAAGTCTGGTTTATCAAACCGTTGCACCCAGATAATGTTACGCAAGATACCGACTTGGGGCGCAGCTATACCTACTCCAAGAGATATGCTATCGCGGACAGTGCTGTACAGTCTGCCTATAAAGTTTTGTAAAACGGGGTCATTTGGGTCAGCTTTGACATCCAGACTCTGCTTACGCAATAGAAGTGAATCACTACGGTTATCAATTTTAAAAACGCGCATCGGAGTTGACTCGTCAGCGAGTAATATAAGTTCTGTTTGCGCTACACTGAAAGAAGAAGTTGGAGATAAAGCAGCTGTTTTCTTTTTCACAGAACAACTCATTAGACTAATGAGCAAAAAGATAAAAATCGGAAATTTTGTCATATGGTGATTTTATTCTTCAATTACGTACAGCATGAAGATTTTAGAATAGACTCTATCTGTAAAGATACAAATTTTCCTTTTTTCAAAAAAAATCCTCTTAAAAATAGGGGTCACTCCCCTATCCTTGCATCTATTAATCGAAGCTTCAATATTAAGTCATTCGCAGGGTTTAATCCAGGTTACCATTTCTAAAAAATTCATATTTAAATAACATGAAAAACATTATTCCTAAATGGGGACGTCCTCATTTATTAGGCTTCCTATTAACTTTTTTTATAGGAGTCCAACAAACTCAGGCCCAACTTCAATATGATTGGGGAGATTATTCCATTGCCGCAACGGATACAAAATTTGGTGTCCCATTCTTGCAAAGCTTCACTCCTATTCATCCTGGAGTGGAAATAGGCGCAACCTTCCTAAAGGCAGAGAAGGAGAAATCTGCCCATAAATTTGGAACAAACATCGGTTTTTTTCATAATAGTAATCTCGCCAATGGCTTTTATCTTAATGGCACATACACCTATCAACGAAAATTCAAACAGACAATTGGACTTGGATTAACGGCAGGAGTTGGCTATTTATATGCTTTTTCTTCCTCAGACGCCTATTTATTTAATCCTGAAACCCAGCAATTTGAGCAAAAACTATCTCATCAAGGCTTTTTTATTCCAAATGTAGAAGCCCGCATCAGCTATCTCAAACCAACCAAAGTCCAACCATTCCTTGCTTATAATTGGACCATGCTCGGCAGCCCTGGTATCTTCATCACCGTGCTCAAATTGGGCGTACAAATCAAACTATAATTATGAAAAATATCATTTTTTTATTCTTCCTAACTGCATGCTTATTCACCGCATGTAGTAAAGACGCTGTAAGTCCTGCTAGTCGTTATAACAACACTTTGTCCTCTGCAGATACAAGTGCCGAACATCCTAAAAATACTACTTATCAAGCAATTATAGACCAGTATACACAAGAGGGACTCTTGGGAGTCTCCGTCTCGATTGAAGACCAAAATGGTACTTGGTTAGGTGCTGGCGGAAAGGCAGATATTATCTCTAATGTAGATATGGAAGTCGGTCATCGCTTTTTAATAGCGAGCGTCTCTAAAGTATTTACAGCAACGGCTATTTTCACCTATTTAGATGCGGGTTTATTGTCATTAGAAGACCCTGTGAATAAATGGATTGATACAGATATTACCAATCAAATCGAGAATGCAGATGAGGCACAAATCCAACATTTATTGAGTCATCAAAGTGGTATCCATGATTGGTACACTTTCCGTTTAGAGGGAGACCGATACAATGAGGCTTTTAATAATTGGAAACAGGAAGACATCTTGGAGTATGTCTATGGGAAGCCTGCGCGTTTTGCTGTTGGTACGAGTTATGAGTACTCCAATACCAACTATGTTTTACTGGGGATGATACTCGAAAAAGTAGCTGGCAAATCGCTAAAAGAGGTCTATCAATCACAAATTTTCACACCATTAAACTTGGAGAGTGCATATTTTGGTAGTCAACCCAATGCATTATCAGAAGAAGTCGTCAAAGGATACTATGCGCTCGTCGGCAGAGGCTATGTGGAGGCACAAAAACTCTACGAGGACGAGTTAAGCACAGGAGACGGAGGAATATCAATCAATGTGCAAGATTTAGGGCGTTTTGTGCAGGAATTAATGACTGGTAATCTACTGAGTGAGAGTAGTTTGGCAAAAATGCAAGATTGGTTTGACATTGATGAGAATACTGGCGGCGGCGATGGAAAAAACGGTTATGGATTGGAGTATTTCGTGGGCGATTATGGTATTTCTTATGGTCATACAGGAGGTGTAGATGGCTTTAGTTCTTCCATTGAATATTATCCTGAAAACGGTACAATTGTTACCTATTTGTTTAATTTTTCTCCTGGTTCTTATGCAGACTTTATGCGTTGGAGAGCGTTTATAGATGCGATGAATAAGGAAATTTTCGAGGATTAATTAACAGATATTTAGATATACATAAAATGAGAATTTCGGAGGGCGACACTAGTATTTCCACTATCGTAAAATCTATCTTAGGAACGCTAAAACAATAACTTATAACATTTGACAGGATTAAATCCTGTCATTTTCCACTTGAAATCAGTCAAAGTATTAACAATTATCCTTCTTTCAAGCGAAAACTGAAAAGATTTACTCTCTGTCAAACCTTTATAAGTTATTATTTCACCGTTCCTTAGTAAAACAAATTCAATAACTTGAACCATAATACTTGTTCTTTTGGACTTTGGACAGAAGATATCAGACCTTAGACTCAAACACATGTAAAATCTAACGTCCAACATCTTTCGTCCAAAGTCCAATTGTTCTTTTCCCTTCTAAAAAACACAAAAAAGTAGTTTCGTAGCCCTGTTATTTACTTACCAAATCATAACTTGCACTCCCCCAGATTTATCACTACCTTCGAAATGACAAAGAAAGCTTGTAGTTTTCTTTGATAAAATGAAAATTCAAAAATAAACTCAATGAGCAACAACATACTTGATGAAACTGAAAAATATACAGGTCCACGCACCTGTCCCAACTGCGGACACCAATTTCCTTTCCGTGATTTTTTCAGACGATATATCATGTCATATGGCTCATCAAAATGGTCTTGTCATGGCTGTGGAGAGTTAATAAAGTGTGATTTTGTTAGGGTTCAAATCATCTGGTTAGTCGGTATATTGGCTACAGGTGTTTTGTGTGGCATTTCAAACGCTTATATTAACTTGGGTGTCTTCAATATTCTTTTCGTGATTCTATATTTTACTTTTGCTTTGCGGATATTATATTACGCAAAATTTGAAAAATTTGAGAAGTGATTGTAGTATCCTCATATTTCTAAATAACAAAATTCAAAACCATAAATGAATTCGAAAAAAAGAAATAAAGAGATAAAAAGGATAGCTACGAAAACATTGATTTACATCTTGATTTCTATTCCTTTAGCTTATCTTTTGTGGCAAGTTATGGAGTTAAAATATACCGTAATCTTTTGGACTTATATTGCCGTAATGGGAATATCATCACTTTTTGCAGAGTTCTACATACATGTACCTAATGAAGAAAAAAGTAATTTTGGAAAGATAATAGAACATATCGCCTTCATTTGTTTTATTACATTGATGTTTTCATACTTTTATGGACTCTATAAAACGCCATTATAAGAGTGTATGTAAAAAATTCTAGATTTAAAATTTCACCTTTAATACAAAGGCACTACGGTGAAAACTGTGGGTTGGTAAATTATTTCGTCTATTTGTTGAGTTTTAGAAGTCCCAGACGGGCAAGCGAGGAGCAAGGGGTCAGGCGACGGTATCAACAATAGGGCTTAGATTTTACGTTCTTTGACAAATCTCCCCGCGTTGCGGGACAAGCAGTGATTGAGAAAAAATAGATAATGGATATAAAATCAGATACTTCAGTACAATTTCCTTGCGGTCTTAGTATGAAAAATAAGTTTATGCTAGCGCCTTTGACGAACCGACAAAGCCATGAAAATGGACAACTCTCTGACGAGGAACTACACTGGCTGACGATGCGCGCAGAAGGTCAATTTGGCTTAGTGATGACTTGCGCCTCGCATGTACAAGAGGTAGGAAAAGGCTTTCCTGGGCAGTTGGGTATTTTTAGTGATGGTCTAAAGGAAGGACATAAAAAACTGACTAAAAGTATTAAAAAACATGGTAGTTTAGCTGTTATTCAATTGCATCATGCGGGAATGCGTACACCTACCGAATTAATCGAAGGACAGCCTGTCTGCCCTTCTGACAATGAGAAAACAGGCGCACGTGCGCTTAGCTTAAATGAAGTTAAACAATTGAAGAAGGATTTTATCGAGGCGGCTGTTCGGTCTAAAGAATGTGGTTATGACGGCGTAGAAGTTCATGGAGCACATGGTTATATTTTAACTCAGTTTTTGAGTACAGAAATCAATAAAAGAACTGATGAATATGGTGGTTCACTAGAAAATAGAGCTCGACTTTTATTTGAAATCATTGAAGGAATTAGAAAAAAATGTGGTAAGGATTTTCTACTGGGCGTTCGATTATCTCCTGAAAGATTTGGAATGGATGTTCAAGAGATTAAAACCATTTCTCAGCAGCTAATTGATGCTCATTTAATCGACTTTTTGGACATTTCTTTATGGGATTGTTTCAAGCAACCAGAAGATGAAAAGTATCAGAACACGTCCTTGTTGGAGCACTTCACCTCTCTAAATCTCAAAGAGGTGCGTTTAACTGTGGCAGGAAAAATTAGTTCAGGTAAAGATGTTCATGAGATTCTCAATGCAGGAGTAGACTTTGTGACAGTTGGACGTTCGGGGATTTTACATCATGATTTCCCTCTCAAAGTCATCGAAAATTCGAACTTTGAACCTACGAAAACGCCTGTTTCTGTAGAGCATCTCCTGAATGAGGGTTTGAGTGAAAAATTTATTACTTATATGCGACGGTGGCCTGATTTTGTAGAGGAAGAGATTAGTATTTAGGAGGGAGAATATCTCTTAAAAGTAGTAAATGTGGGAGTTGGAAGTCATTTACACATAGACTTAGGAACGGTGTAGAAATAGATTTAGAATTTTTGGTGAGAAGTTTTGTTCATAGTTTGGGCTTTGAAAACCGCATCAATGTTGATATTTTAAGGTTCTTAAAGTGCAAAATATGGACAAAATATCCGCTAAAAATTCTGAATCTATTTTTTTACCGTTCCTTAGGCTTAAAATACATATATTAGCGTCAGAATTACTAAAATAATCATAAAAAGAAAGAATCATGGGTAAAGGTAAAGACGCAAAAAAGAGCGTAAAAAAAGCACCAGCTAAAACTGCAAAAGAAAAAAAAGCAGAGAAGAGGCTAAAGAAAAATAGCTAAATTTTACGCTATACTGAAAAAATTTAGATGCAGTAATGTGTATTCTACTTCTATCCAGTTACTTCTTAAAATAGGTTCTTTGACAAAGAACGAAAAAATAAAAGAGCTACTCTACATTTGTGGAGTAGCTCTTTTTTTATAGCTTTGGCATCAATTAAAAAAATCAATTCTGTAGCCTAACAACAAACAAAATCAATAAAGATGTACAACAAATCATTCTTCCAATTACTATTTTTAGGAATAAGCTTATCTTTTTTTCTCGGTAGTTGCGAAAACTCAACTCCAGATACCAGCACAAAAAGCGAGAGTAAAACAAGTTACCCAAGTGATGTAATCCCTTTTCTTGACGAGTGGACAATTACTTTGGGCGACGGTTCTATCGTTAAAGAGTTATCAAAATACGAGCATAAGGATTATTTTTATACTGTCAATGACGGACAGGATTGGATTGTTTATAAAACACCAAACTCTGGTGGCACAACTCCAAATTCAAGCAACACAAGAACAGAATTAGGACAAACAAAAGAATGGACTCCCGAAGTAGGCGGCAAATTGACAGGAACCTTGAAGGTAAAGCATGTATCAACATCAGGTGATGCCCGAGTTGCTGCTTCCTATTCTGTGGTCGTTGGGCAGATTCATAGCTCAGAAGGGCATGAAAACGAACCTATAAAAATATTTTATAAAAAGTTTCCAGGTCATACAAAAGGTTCCGTCTTCTGGAATTACGAAATTAATACGGAAGGTAGTAATGCAAAAAGATGGGATTATTCTTCAGCTGTTTGGGGTCATGATATGTCCATTGTTGGAGATAGCCCTGATTCATATCCTCAAGAGCCAGAAGATGGCATTGCCTTAGGCGAAGAGTTTAGTTACGAAATAAACGTGCAGGCAGGTATTATGTATCTCACATTTGAAAGTGAAGGACATCCAGTTAAGAAGTTCACAAAGAGTTTAATTGCCTCTGAATACACCAATCATTCCGACATACCACAACAAATATTGACATTGTACGCATCTATAGGTAGAGACGGCACCGAGCGTGCCAATGCTTATGCTGGCGAACTACAATTTTTTAAGCAAGGTGCTTACAACCAGACAAATGGTAAAAATCCAGAAGATAACATCGTGTGGAGTACTGGCTCAGAGACTTATGATGGTGACTTAGCCAAACAATATGCTAATGGAAGTTATACAGAAGTATGGTTTAAAGAAGGAACTCTAGAGTCAGGCAAAAATCAAGAGTAATATTAGATTGGACTTTGGACGAAAGATTTTAGACGTTAGACTCTCAAAGAACGAAGAATTATAAGAATCGCCCGTTTAAGATGCTGATTATTAACGCGAAACGATTACTGTCATTTTAAATATGTTTAAGTCTAGCATCTAATAGACTTTATGAATGAGATTTGAGCGGCTTTAAACTTGTTCTTTTATCCTTATTTTCCCTTTTAAATCAGTCAAAGTATCAACAATTATCCCTCTTTAAAAAGAAAACTAAGAATAAAATAACGGCGTTTAAATCTCACTCAACTTCATTCATAAAGTCTATTCATCATTCAAAATTCAAAATTATTTTTTAATTCCCCAATTCCAATTGATTCTTTACCAAACTATAATAAGAACCTCTTAAGTCAGTTAGCTGCTGATGCGTACCTACTTCCACGATTTTACCCATTTCTAAAACCACAATCTGGTCCGCATTCTTCACTGTACTCAAACGGTGTGCAACGACAAGAACGGTACGCCCTTGAAAAAACTGGTCTAAGTTGCGCATAATCACA
>CALDUB010000071.1 GCA_937923465.1 uncultured Saprospiraceae bacterium | reverse complement strand
CATTGGAGAAATTTTGGAAGAAAATTTTGTCTTTGCGGATGATTTTTGCTGTAACTCTTAGCGAAATCATCCACAAACTCTATTTGAAAACTGGTGGTTTTCAAATTTCGATGTATGGATGATTAGTGGTTATCATAAAATCTTACCAACCGATTTCATATAGAACCTATTTTATTGATTGTCAATATTTATAGAACTCAAAAAATGATTTTTAATTCAAAAGTTTAGAGTCTAACGTCTAATATCTTCTGTCCAAAATCTAATCCATATCGTCACCTATTTAAATACGAAACCAATGAAAAACTTAAAAGCCATTTTAGCAGCCCTGACTATTTTTACATTTTTATTCACAGCTTGTAAAAGCCCAGAAAGATTATTAGAGAGCGGTAATTACGACTACACTATCGACCGTTCTATTCGTAAAATAGCGGGTAAAAAGAAAAAAGACCCAGCTTATGTCGCCGCTTTGGAAGAAGCATTCGAACGGGCAACTAAAGCAGATATGCGTCGCATCGAGACCTTGAAAAGAGAAGGTAGTGGTAACTATTGGGTGCAGGTGCATAATGTCGAACAAGGGATTGCGCGTCGTCAAAGTAAAGTAAGTCCGTTGTTGCCTTTGGAGGATAAAAGAGGCTATCAGGCTACTTTTTCTTTTGTGAGAATTGATGAGATGTTGACGGAAAGCCGTCAGAATGCTGCTGAGTTTTACTACGTACGTGGGAATAGTTTTATGAATGCAGCGCGTCGAGGGGATAAAAATGCGGCACGTAGTGCACATAACATTTTGGCGAAGACGAAGGAGTATTTTGATAATTATAAAGACCGCGCAAACTTGATGCAAGAAGCACACCGTTTAGGAATTGTGCATGTTCTCTATACGACAGAAAACCGTGCGGGTACAAGTTTGCCACGTGGTTTTGACCAAGAGATGAGAAGTGTTAGCGTTCGTGATTTCAATACATTTTGGAAAACTTACTACTCTCAGCCAGTGAAAGGTATCGTTATGGACTATCGAGTGGTGATGAGCGTGGAGGAAATTCGTGCTGGTAGAGAGGAGTATAGAGAGCGTGCGTATGTTGATTTAAAAGACATCAAAGACGGTTATACTTATGTTTTAGACAATAACGGAAATGTGCTGAAAGATACTTTGGGGAATGACATTAAAGTTGACCGAATTGTTACTATTTCTGCTTCTGTTTTGGAGACTTATCAGTACAAAAATGCTGTAGTCAAGGGTCGTTTAGAGTATTTTGATGCACGCACAAATGAAAAGACTTATTCTGATGTGATTGTTGCAGAAGCTATTTTTGATAATTATGCGGCTACTTTTGTAGGAGACCGTCGTGCTTTGAGTAGTGATAGTCGTCGCCATATTGGTAATAGTCCACGTCCATTTCCAACTGATAGTCAGTTGATTATGACAGCTGCGCGAAAGATGCGTCCAGTTATTAAAAGCAAAATGGGGAATAGAGACTTGACGCCAAGGATTGCTGTTATTGCAGGAAACTAGAGGTGCTGTGAGTTTTAGCTCGCAAGGTTTTAGTCATATACATCAGACTCAAGTTGCTTGAGTCTGATGTTTTTTCTTCTCTTATCGTCCACGGATTTCATCCGTGGTTATTCATGTTTGACTACTCCGTAGTCTTGTTTGTGTAGATTTCTGTGAAGAAGTCGTCTGCTAGGAGCATTTTTGTGCCATGGGGTTGTTGTATCTGCATTTCGAAGGTCGCGAAATCTTCTTTTGGAATTTCTGTATCTATCCACAATGTATCCCACTTCCCTTGCTCCAAAGCCCGTGGGCAGCGGATAAACCTTTCCTTGATAACTGTGCTGTCTGATTTTATAAAACGGACTGTAAACTGCGGCATTGACCAATAAAACCATTCTTTGTCGGGCATCTTGAACTTTGCTCCTGCGCGTAACCACGTTCCAGCTTTTATCTCTGATTTTGAAATTTTCAAGATTGGAGAATTACGCAAATCTCCATTGACGAAAAGAGCCGCATTTGTCTTTTCGGTGTTGCGCCAGTAAGTTTTTGTGCTATCAATTCCTTCGTCTTGGACATTAGAAGTGAAAACAGTTTTGACATTTTGCCTTTCTTCAAAAAATCCTTCGTCCGTATCTAATAACAACTTATCACGGTCAGTGACATTAAAGTTGAAAAGAGAGTACCAGTAGTAGGTTTTGTTCATGTACTCTGCATCAATCGGACCTCGGATGAAGAAGATATTCATAGCACAGAAGAAGAACATAATCGGGAGGAAAACTAAGTTTCGCCAATTTTTATTCAACATCCATGTGATAAATGCCGCAAATGGAAATGCCCAAATCGGATAAGATTGTATCAATGCACGCATGCCTAAGCTGCCACCATACCACCAGATTGACCAAGAAGAAACGATGTAATAGTTCAATAAACTAAAGAACAAAACGGCAAAGAAGATTTCCATTTTTTGCCAAGCCAAATTGAACAAACCAATGATAGCAAAGACCATGATTGGTGAATACGTTAACCAACCGCTCCGATAGCTAATCAGTACATCTTTTAAGTGAGGAATATGCCACTCAAAGTATTGGTCTTGGTAGCTATAGACGATAGGTTCGCCAGTGACGTAGAGCCAGTAAATTATTTGAAGGCTACCAATCGCCGCAGTTATCGTAGCAGCAAACAATAAGTATTTCCAGTTTTTACCGAGAAAAGAAAATCGGTTTTTGATGGCAGTGAGAGTCAAATTCATACCCCAAAAAACAGGGATAATCAATGCAATAATATCTGTCGGTCTAGTCAATGCTGCAAGACCAATCAATCCACCTATCGTTGCACTTTTTTTCCAGCTTGGATTTTTGTGCCACTGCATACTCGTCCATATCAGGAGGGCGTAAAGGGTGAATAGCCAATTGTGCGTCATGGCACCGTCGAATGCGGTATAATTAAGATAATTGGTCCCAATCGTTAGAAAAAGAAGTGTAAAAGCTGTGGCTGTTTCATCGAAATACACCAAGAGATTTTTTCGGCAAAACCACAACCCAATGAAGGCAATTAAGAGACTGCCCCAATGAATGGCGCGCTGATAAGGTTTACTAAAACCGTCGGCGAGATAAGCATCAGAAACGGAAGCATATGCATGTCCCGCCAGAAAAAACGGGGTCATCATAACGGCTTGACCGATAGAGTATTTCATGACATAATTTCCGCTTGGTTCGTGTAGAAACGCTTGATAAAATGAGCCAGAAGGTTTGTATTTTTCTGTGATTTCATCTTTGAAACCGACTTTTTTGACGTCTTTATAAATGAAAATAGCGGGTAAGTAATAGTAATAACCTGCTGTGTCCCAGCTAATTGTGGCTTCGGGGCCTCTCTGATTCCAACGAGGAAAATACAATGCTGAACCCAGAATACTGAGCACGCAAACTAGAAAAGTATACTTAGAGAGGTTTTTCATTTTGTGTGGTTTCCGTTACTAAAATCAACTGCCTAATAACTCAAATGCAATCCTGATGAGTATCAGAATTGCATTTGAGTGTGAATACTAAATCACGTTTCGTACTTCGTAAATCGTATTTCATTTTACTTATTCAACATATCCAATGAAGCTTCATGCTGCTTGAACATGTAGTTGTTTGGGCTGAAACTCATAATCGAAGCATTTTCAGCTTGAATATAGTATTGTAATTTTGACTCCATGTTTTTAGGTTTGATTTCTGTACCAAAAACACCGTCGCCTGCTTTTCCGTCGCTGTGCTTGCCATCATCATACATCTGAGCACTCATAAATGGCTGTTTTTCGCTGTGACGGTAGTAAACCCAAACACGTTTTGGATACTTATCCACTTGTGCATTGACGCGGAATACATCTACATTACCTTTTTTAAACTGCTCTCTGCCGAGTACTTTTACTTCAGAAATCGCTGCTGGCAAAACGGCTAAAGACTTATGTTTTTTCAAAAAGCTATAACGTGCAGACATCAACTCATTGATACCAGGAATGCGACTACGCTTACCTGTTGTCGCTTTCATCGCATTTTGAAATTCAGAAAAAGTATATTGTTTATTTTGGTCATTGCTCAATGGAACTTGAATTAAACGACGCATTTCAACAGCGCGAGTACTGTACTTTTCCGTTTTTAACCAATCTTGCATGATAGTATGCAAGTGTCCAAGATAGATTTTCTTGTACATGTCATTTTTCAATAACTGGCTAACCAAAGGCTTTAATTCATTATTAGCATGTAATAATGGGTCAAGTTTTTGCAATTCTTTTAAAGTCAAATCAGAGCCACCACCAATGTTTTTTAAGCTACCAAAAGACAAATTCATATCCCAAACGATAGGAGAGAACAAACCATTTTTATCTTGGTATAGATAGAAGTTTACACTGTTTTTTCCAGAGTAACTGTCCAAATTAACTAAGATGTTATTGAAAGCCAACATCCATAAAGTATTGTCTACGTTAAGGATTTTGCTGATGTCACTAGGCTTTTCAGCAAGCGTACGAGACAAGTTGATTAAATCATCCCAGCCATTTTCTGACAACATCTCGAAGTTATTCAAGTAGCATTTTACACCTTTGTCTGCTTCTAACGAGCCAAAGATATTTTGCTTACAACCTTCTGGCTCATCAATATCTGCATCGTTATTTACTTTGAAAAATGCACCTTCGCTATCTCCAAAATATTGTGTCAAAAATGCCTTGTCAACAGCCTGTACGTTAACAAATACACCGTAGTTTGCTTTATTGATACCAACAGATGCATAGTTTGCTTGCGGAGCAGGCATATAGTCACGCGCGATTTCATAAGACAAAACTTCGCGGACCAAACTTGGGTCACGCATCGAGTTTGATAACTTAATCGAGCTGTGTCCGTCGATATTTTGCTTCTTGTTGATGTAGTTCAATTTGATATACAAAGCATTGCGTTTACCACCTGGGCGGAAAGACTTACTGCCACGGTAGCGAACACCTACATTATTGTACTCTGTGCCGTTAATAGCCACATTTCCAAGCAAAAAGCCATTGCCATTTGTACGTAAACTATCCAAAAGGTAAGCCCAATTGTCTTCTTCAAAAGTCAATTGGATATCTTGGATTTTGTCTGTTTTATAAAAATCCGATTGCGCTGATGCTGAGAAGACACAGGCAAGGAAAAAGAATAGTAGTAATTTTTTCATCCCAAATTTAATGTTTGTGTTTAGATTACTTCGTTAAAGACGACTATCAAAACACGAAAAGAGAATTATTTTTCAGCTCCATCTTATTAGATTTTAGACAAAAGACTTTAGATGTTAGACTTTGAAAAACTTAAAGAAAAGTTCACAGTCTAATATTTAACATCCAATATCCAACATCTCAAAAAAAAGGAGTCGTTTTTTGCAAGCACAATAATAAGAAACATCTGGCGTAAAATTGATATTTGACAGGGTTTTAATAGGAGAGAGGGGCGAGGAGAGAGGAGAGAGGCGGATAACTGACATTTTATGTTATAGATGTAGCGAAATGAAAATAAAGCTGAGAGGAGAAAGTATAACTTGTAGTCTCTCTCCTCTCACCTCTTCGCTCTCACCTATAATGCTGCGACAATATTATTCTCAATACGCGCTAAAATATTAGTTGTATCTGCTTTTTCAAATGCTTTACCAGTGATACTTTCGTATAGCTCAATGTAGCGGTCAGAAACCTTTTCGACAAAAGAATCTGGCATGACAGGCATTGTTTGACCTTCTAATCCTTGGAAGCCATTTTCAATCAACCATTCGCGTACAAACTCTTTGGATAAGTGCTTTTGCGGCAGTCCTTTTTCTTGATTTTCTGCGTAGTTATCCGCATAAAAGTAACGAGAAGAATCAGGCGTATGGATTTCATCGATGATGTAAATTGTATCGCCAATTTTTCCAAATTCATACTTTGTATCCACCAAAATCAAACCTTGTTGGGCAGCCATTTCTGTTCCACGCTGGAAAAGAGCACGTGTGATAGCTTCTAATTGCACATAATCTGCCTCGGAAACAATGCCTTGAGCGATAATGTCTTCGCGGCTGATGTCCTCATCATGACCTTCTTCTGCTTTTGTAGCAGGAGTGATGATTGGCTCTGGAAACTTGTCGTGTTCCTTCATGCCTTCTGGCAAAGCAACACCACACAATTCGCGCAAACCTGAACGATAAGTACGCCACGCATGTCCTGTACAGTAGCCACGAATGACCATTTCCACAGGATAAGCCTCGCAACGCTTGCCGATAGCAGCGTTGGCATCGGGTGTACTTTCGAGCCAATTAGGAGCAATATCTTCGGTTGCTGCCAAGAAATGCGCAGCAATTTGATTGAGCACCTGTCCTTTGTAAGGAATAGCACGAGGCAAAATGTGGTCAAAAGCAGAAATACGGTCACTGGCTACCATGACTAATTTGTCACCGACAGAATAAACGTCGCGTACTTTTCCGCGATAAAAGGCGGTTTGACCTGGTAGTGTGAAATCCGTTTTTTGAACAGCTTTAGAGTCGAGATTTGCGGACATTGTATAATTTTGAATTTTGAATGGAGAATGTTGAATGCCTTTAACACTCGAATTCTCAATGTGGCGCAAAAGTAGGTATTTTTTTGTGGGGAAGGAAGGGAAAATTAGATTTGGTTTTTTGCTATTGTATCTTTTTTTTAGCCATTACAATCAAATGTATTTCCTCTCCTTCTCCTCTTGGATAAGTCTTTCTGAAAATTTCAATATCTTCAAATCCATTTTTCTCCAATTCTTCTATCAAAAAATCTTCCTGATAGTAGTAAAAGTAAGTCTTATCGCCTGTACTACCCGTTTGAAATCCTGATTTCTGATAATCTCCTTCTGTAACACTTAAATAGATTTGTCCGTCTTTGTGCAATAGGTTAGCACTGTCTACTATTAGTTTTTTACAATCATTCTTGGATAAATAAGGTAGACAAAAGCCGCACATTATAGCATTAAACTTTTCCGAAATCGTATCAATCTCTCGACAATCCATTACTTTAAACTCAGCATTTGGATTATTTGCTCTTGCCAAATCAATCATGCTTGGCGCAATATCAATAGCTAATAATTCAAAATCAGGACGTTTATCTAAGATGTACTTTGTGATATTCCCTGGACCACAGCCGATTTCTAATACTTTGGCGTTTGGAGATATCCTTTGACAAAAAGCGTCATAAGTGTCATTGTACAAATCCAAATCCATGAAATGTTTCTGGTATAAATCGGCGACTTTATTCCATGTTTGGAAGGTGATTTGATATTTATTCATGTGAATTAATTGTCTACCGACACATTTAGTGTTTGAAGTCCAAAAGCGCCACTTATTTTCATCTTAATTTGTGTTTTGCTTGTTCCTGCTGGCAATTCATCTCTTATTATAGTCGCCTGCATGAGCGTACTGCCGTCGCTACGCATATCTCCTTCATATCTATCAAATTCTAGCCAAGTCGCATCGCTGTATAATGTCCAAGAGAAAGACCTACTTGTAAGATTGTACATTGTAAAACTTTGTGTTGATAGTGTTTCATCAAAGATTAATAAAGTGTCAGGGCGAAAACTCACTAAAGGAATGAGTTCATTATCTGTATTGAGAAAGATATCGTCGTCGCTACAACTCGTGAAGATAAGTAAGAGTAACAGAAGAGGGCTTAGTATTATTAAAAGGACTTTTTTCATTTTGATATTTTTATATGAGTGAAGGTCTGAAAAACTATATTCTCTAAGGACTTCATTATGATTTGCTACAAAAGTAATAAAATTGTATTAATTGGGTGATTAAGTATTTACTTGTGTAATGCCTCATAAATACTTACTAGAACGAACTCTATTATCCACACATTGGAAAGTTTTTGTCTTTGTGTATTATTTTTATTGTAAACTCTTAGCGAAATCATCCACAAATTCTATTTAAAAGCTGAAAGCTTTCAAATTTCGATGTGTGGATGATTAGTGGTTATCATAAAATATTATTGTCAACTACTTACATGGTACTAGTTGCTTTTCGGACGAGTTCAAATGATGAATTTTGTTTTAAAGCATAGGTGAAGGAAAGAAAAATCTTTCTAATATCCATTTTGACAAAGAATTATACAAGGTAAAGAGGCAAAAATGTTGAGTTTTTTGAATCCCCACAATTAAAATCGCACCTTTGCCCCACGGTAGAGACGCGGCACCGCCACATCTATATCAACAGACCATGGAAAACAGCAAAAAGGTTGAAAACGCGATAAATTCGACCATTCAGCACAATCAATAATAGCATGTCAAAAGAGAAGAAAAAGAAGCCGCAAGTAAAAGCAAAAATGCACTCAAACAATCGTCATCGCGAGCGTTATGATTTACCATTATTGGTGAAAAGTCATCCTGACTTAGGGCAATACGTTCGTCCAAATAAATATGGTGATGACTCTATTGACTTTGCAAATCCTGCTGCTGTTAAGAGTTTGAATACGGCATTGTTGATGCATTATTACGACTTGAAGTTTTGGGAAATCCCAGAAGGATATTTGTGCCCACCAGTACCAGGTCGTGCAGACTATTTGCACCATGCTTCTGACTTGTTTAGTGCGATTAATTTTGGAAAAGTACCAAAAGGCGACAAGATGCGTGCTTTAGATATTGGGGTTGGTGCTAATTGTATCTATCCGATAGTTGGTGTAAAAGAATTTGGTTGGAAATTTATCGGTTCAGATATTGATGAAGTTGCTATTGCTTCTGCTCAGAAAATTGTGGACAATAATCCAAATTTGAAAGAGAAGGTCGAATTGCGTTTGCAAACTAATAAACGTGATATTTTTCACGGTATTTTAGAGAAAGATGACCGTGTAGAATTGGTGGTTTGTAATCCTCCTTTTCATGCTTCGGCAGAAGAGGCGCACGAGGCTACTTTGCGAAAAGTAAACAATCTGAAAAATAAGGACCACAAAGGATTTAGAAAACCGAAAGAGGAAAAGCCAGTCTTAAATTTTGGAGGACAAAGCAACGAATTGTGGATAGAAGGCGGCGAAAAACGCTTTTTGAAAGACATGATTCGTAGCAGTAAGAAGTTTCCTGAAAATGTATTTTGGTTCACCGCTTTGGTCTCAAAAGAGAATACTTTGCGTGGATTGTATGAGGCTTTGCGTGCTGCACGTGCCACAGATGTCCGTACTATTCCAATGGGAACGGGTAATAAGACGACACGTATTTTAGCTTGGACTTTTCAGACAAGAGAAGGTCAACGTCTTTGGGCAGATAAACGCATTCGTGATGCCAAAGATGTCGGAAAGCCAATAACGACGGTAGATTTGACGGAAACAAGAACGGCTGAAGTGAGAGAGAAAAGACCTGTTACGGGAGAGGGAGAAAGACCGCCTTTTGTAAGAAGAGTACCTGGGAAGGAGTTGAGACGGTTTTAGGGTTGAGAGGTTAAGGGTTGAGAGGTTGTGAGTTGAGAGGTTGCCGCTTTAATAAGTGAGCGCCAAATTCTCAACTCGCAAGCTGTCTAATTTACTTTTTTTCTTGTTCTTTTAATTTGCGTTTCCATGCTTTTCGGTCGAAGTTTACGGCGATTTGCTTTTTGACGAGTGCGGGTCTCCAGCCGCGTGCAGGATTTGGTTTAAACTTTGGTAAGTTACTAATTATTCTAAGAACCTCTTCTCCACAATCTCCTCCAATATCTATAATAATTTTGGGGTCTTTTACATTACCATTTTTGTCAACCATAAATTCTGCGAACACATTCCCTTCTATACGTTTTTTGAATGCCTCTTCTGGATATTCTAATTGCTCATAAATGAAATTGGTAAATGCTTTTTCTGTGCAATTACTTATCTCCTGTTTAGTTTTGAGCTGCTCGCATTCACTTCGTAAAAAACGAGGAGGGTAGTCTATAACTCTAAATATTCCTTCTACTTCTGGCGCAGGCGGCGGGGGAGGAGGAGGTGGCGGCGGCGGCGGTCTTTTAATGATATTTGTAGAGTCTTGACCTGAATGATTTTTATTTGTGACTTGTGCAAAGCAAACGCCCGCAAAGAATAGAGATATAAAAAGGAGATAGTATTTTTTCATCTTAAATTGGGTTTGTACATGAAAACTTACTCAGTAAGATGCACTAAAGCACCATTTAGGCGTGTAATAGAAATCTAATAGAGATTCTATGTCAAGCTTGAGAAATTTTGCTGCCCAAGTCAGAATGGCAACCTCACAACCCATAACCTTTAAACCTTAAGAAATAGAAACATACAGAAGGGTGTCCCTTACAATATCAATAGTCCCATCTCCCTCAAAACTCCCATTTCCTCCGACTCCCAAAAATAGTCAAAATCTTCAAAGTCTTCTTCAAAACTTGCACGTAATTCTTTAAAGCTAATCGTCTGATTTTCAGTAGTTAAATTATTCAAAGTCGAAATAATCCATTCCGCGCCAGCGCGTTCGAAAGTAACCTCTATACTTTCGATTTTATCGTGAAATTGGAGAATTAAGTACTCATTTCCTTCCTCATCTGCAAACTCAGAAGCCAAAGGCATCGCACCTAAGTAAACTACTTTTGCATTATCTTTAGGCAGTTTATATTCCTCCTCTGCTAATGCTCTAATAATGAAATCCGCATCAATCGTCGTCTCTGGAATATCAAAATCAAACCATTCTTGCAATGAGAAATCAAAGCAAGCGCCGTGCATATAGTTAAACAGAGATTTCTTCAATCCATAGCTAAACATGTCGTGGTCAATACCTGTTGAGTCCGTAAATTGAATGTCATTATTAGCGAAGGTAATCTCTTGATAATCAGGCTCTATGCCGTACTCCGCAGGTGCCAAACCAATAGGACTGTGCGCCGTCAAAGCAAACTGATGCCAAAAGCCAGACTGCAAAACACCCTGTTCAAAAAGCTGTCTGACCATTTCCAAACTATCGACAGTTTCTTGCACGGTCTGCGTCGGATATCCATACATCAAATAGGAATGAACCATGATACTAGACTCCGTAAAATGTCTTGTTACCTGCGCCACTTGTGCGACCGTCACCCCTTTATCAATTAAAGCCAAAAGTCTATCCGATGCGACTTCCAAACCTCCCGAAACCGCGATACAACCAGATGCCTTTAGCAAACGACATAAATCTGCGGTAAAACTCTTTTCAAAGCGAATATTCGTCCACCAAGTCACCGTCAACTTCCTTTTCAAAATCTCTAATGCAACTGCGCGCATCAAAGCAGGCGGCGCCGCTTCATCTACAAAATGAAAGCCCGTTTCGCCCGTTTGTGCAATCATTTCCTCCATTCTATCTACCAAAGTCTTGGCAGCAATAGGCTCATAAAGTTTGATGTAATCCAATGAGATATCACAGAAAGTACATTTTCCCCAATAGCAACCATGCGCCATTGTCAACTTATTCCAGCGACCGTCTGACCACAAACTGTGCATCGGATTGGCGATTTCGATGACAGATATATATTTATCTAAGAGCAAATCAGAATAATCGGGCGTCCCGACATCTGCTTGCTTATAATCTTTGCGAAGCGAAAAGTTATTATAGATAACTTTTCCATCTTCGAGTAAAAAAGTACGTTTGAAAAATCCGATATTAGGATTGGTCGGACTTGGATTTAATACATTAGAAAGTAGAAGCTCAATTGGCAATTCGCCGTCATCTAAGGTGATGTAATCAAAAAAGTCAAAGACACGGACATCTTTTACGGAACGTAATTCTGTATTCGCAAAACCGCCTCCCATGGCGACTTTCATCTGAGGAAAATGCGTTTTGATATATTGCGCACATCGAAAACCAGCGTATAAATTACCAGGGAAAGGAATAGAAAAGCAAACCAATTTAGGTTGTACCTCTTCGAGCTGAGAAGCTAGTATTTGCAGGCTAATATCGTCAATGTAAGTTGTCTCGTCTTGTAAGTGGTTGTATAATTCATCAAAAGAGTTTGCCGACCGACCGAGTCTTTCCGCATAGCGACTAAAACCAAAATGTGGGTCAATACATTCCTTTATAAAATCCGATAAATCTTCTAGATAAAGCGTCGCTAGATGTTTCGCTTTGTCCTGTGTACCCATGTGCCCAAAAGCCAAATCCATATCGTCTATCTGCGCAAAACGAGCTGCCTGAGGTAAGAAATTGTCACTACAAATCTGTCTGCCAAAAGTCTGATTGTGACCTTGCAAAAA
>CALDUB010000070.1 GCA_937923465.1 uncultured Saprospiraceae bacterium | reverse complement strand
GAGTAAGAACCGGCAGCTAATCCGTTGATTGAACTTGTCGTCGCGCCATTACTCCATGCGTAAGAAACTGTACCCGTTCCGCCAGTAGCAGAAGCCGTTGCTGTTCCATTAGCATCACCACAAGATGTGTCTGTTGATGTTGTATTTACAGCGATACTTGTACTTCCTGCAACACTTACTGAAGTAGTTGCTGTACAGTTATTTGCGTCTGTAGCTGTAACTGAGTAAGAACCAGCAGCTAATCCGCTGATTGAACTTGTCGTTGCTCCGTTGCTCCATGCGTAAGTAACTACACCTGTTCCGCCAGTTGCAGAAGCTGTCGCAGAACCATTATTCGCACCACAAGATGTGTCAGTTGACGTTGCATTTACTGCGATACTTGCACTTCCTGCAATACTTACTGAAGTAGTCGCTGAACAGTTATTTGCATCCGTAGCTGTAACTGAGTAAGAACCAGCAGCTAATCCGTTGATTGAATTTGTCAATGCGCCATTGCTCCATGCGTAAGAGACTGCACCTGTTCCGCCAGTAGCAGAAGCTGTCGCTGTTCCATTAGCATCACCACAAGATGTGTCTGTTGATGTTGCATTTACAGCGATACTTGCACTTCCTGCAATAGTTACTGAAGTAGTAGCTGTACAGTTATTTACATCGATAATGGTAACATCATAAGTTCCTGCGGACAAATTATTAATGGAAGCTGTTTTAGCTCCATTGCTCCATGTGTAAGAAACTATATTCAAATTCGAAACGGATGCAAAACCGTTATCATCGTCACAAGTCGTGTCGAAAGATGTTGCGGTTGTAGAAATACCTGTGCTTCCAGAAATTGCAACGCTTGCAGTTCCGGTTGAGCCTGTACCCGAATCAGTAACAGTTACGCTGTAGCTTCCAGAGCTTAATCCGGAAATTAAAGCAGTTGAACCGCTATTACTCCATGAATAAGAAATTGCACCTGTCCCACCGGAAACGGAAGCTAATGCAGAGCCATTATCTTCGCCACAAGTAGTATTTGTAGGTGTGATAGTGACGTCTAACATCATAACCTGAGCTTGAGTAGCGCAGTCATCTTCGACATCGTTACATTCAGGGTCAGGAGGATTGGTTAAGTTTTGACTCTCAGCATTAGCCGAAGCTGAAAAGAGACAAATAAAAAAGAGTAGAAGTACTCTCATTGAGAGTGTCGTGTTGCTCATAAATTTGTAAAATTTAGTGTAATGAAAAATGATTGTTTTATCTCAAAATATTATCTTGAGACAGTACAAAAGAACTCTAAGCAGCGAGTAATCATTTGTCAGTATGTCACCAAAATTTACTTTCTCGTAATGTTGAAAAAACGAAATATTTAACCTTTTGTAAGTTAACGTACTAAATTATAAATTATTAATTATGTGTTTTTTAAATCTTTATTAATGTGCCGTATAAACAAAAAAAGAGGTCTAACTTTAAGTTAAACCTCTCTATATTTTTGTTTGACGAGAATAATCATAACTCACTGATAATCAATTTGATTAAAGACTTAGGGACTTGGAAATTAATAAGCTACGCAAAATGACGCCGCTATTTTTTCTTTTAATAAGGCGTGAAGAGGGATAATTATTGATACTTTGACCGATGAACAACGCAGTTAAAAGGAAAAAGAGCAAGTCAGGTGCGTAGGTTATTATTTTCTAAGTCCCTTATTACTTTATTCTAAACACCGCGAAATTTCCTTGTTGAGTAATGGTTCCTCTGTCTTGAAAGACATGGAAAATTTCTTCATCCGTATTGTTTAGCTTTATCTTTCGATTGGTTAGCGACATTTCTACCGAAGGATTATTGTACAGTGTATTTAGGAAGTTAGTGAATTTTCGTGTTAGTGATTTATCAGGCGTTTGGTCATTATGTGCCAATGCTAAATCCAATATTATATACTCAACACCACTAATTTTTAAAGCTTCAATGACTTTTTGCTTATTTTTAAATCGTTGTATCATTTGTTCAAATAAGTCGAGAAAGGTATCGTCCACTACTCTTCTATCATTTTTGGTAATGAAAAATTTCATCTGCGTTCCTACTCTATAGACAAGTGAATTTTCGTTTTTATTTAGTAATTTTTCAATTTCGACGACACTTGGAAAACTGGAATTTAACAGTTGTTCTTTGCTGATATTTCCTATTTGATATTCAGTAATAGGCGGGATATAGATATGTTTGGTTCGTTCTGCGTCAATAGGATTATAGTTAGCTGCCCGATGTGTGAATGCCAGAAACATCCAAGCTACAGTAAATAATAACAGCAAATTTGACCTTTTGGCGAGACCAGATAAATTTTTAAAATCCCAGTTATTTCCTTGCTCTTCTTGATTGCTCATGCCTTTTATCAGAAAAATATAAGGTACACAGAATAGCAATATACCGTACCAAGCTGCTCCAGAGCCTAATATCCACCATAGAAAAGCATACATTAGGATTAGAAAAAGTATAGATTTAGTTTCTCTTGAATGCGTTTTTATTCTGGTGTGAACCAAAAATATTAAGCCGAGAAAAAGGAATACGAGGATAGGATAAGTGATAGAATCACTCTCGCCAGAGAAAGACGAAATTAACGGGTAAATCGGAGCGTAAGCGTGAAGTGCTATATTATTCACAGCATCACTTATTCCTGCTAAAATTCCGTCAGAAGTCTTCGCAGCTAACAAAGACAAACCCACATCCGGGTCGGTCAAGTTATTTTGATTTAAGAAAGCACTCGATACCGAAATTATCATAAGCAAAGAACACAGTCCAATCACTGCCACAGTCAATAAACCTCTTTTTTTGATTGAAATATCCCTCTTTGGAAATAGAAAAAGTATAGGAAAAAGCATGAGCAGAAGAAAACCGACATCTACGAAAAATGCACCGACATTATTCTTCATAAATACATCAAATGGCAGTGAAAGATACCTGACGGGTAAAATTTCGTAACCCATGAATCTGTGCATATCTTCTCGTACCGCTGCTTTCTTTATGACGGCGGTCTTTTGTCCCTGCTCTGCTTTTTCGGGCATAGCGTATAAACCCGGGATGACTACTTCTTCTTTATTTTGTGCAAATGAAGAAGTCTGCATCACACAAAATAGCAAAAGAAAAAGCCAACTTAATGTTCTTTTCTTGAAAAGGATATTTGACATAAAAATAGATTGTAGTGTGTCACTCATTATTTGCCTTGCTTTAATTTCTTTTTCAATCCTTTAAAATCTAATACAGGTGTTGCCTCTTTTCCGTTAAGCAAATCTTCAACTGAAAAGGACTCTGTTTCTGCATAATTTTTTCCAAACCAAGGCACTATCGGGAGTAAAAAGAAGAGAGAGAGAATTAAAGAAGAGCGAACCAATTTTATCATTATCGCTTTCTCTTTGAAGAATAAAAAAGCTGCCATCACAAGTCCGACAGCCAATAATATCCATTGTAAAACGTCAACGCTCTCATGAAAGGAACGAAGTAAAGGGTGTGCATCCAATTCGAGTAAAAAGGTAGTTCCTAAGGTTAGGAAAAATGCACTCAAGAACGTCAGTAGACCACCTTCTGCAAACCAAACCGCAGTTACTAATGCGAAAAAGAAGAAGACAAATGTTAATTTTATCCCGAAACCAAAACCTGATAATAATCCCATCAATATCAATAATCTGTTCTGAACAAAGACAGACGGAATATTTTTAGCGAAGAAAGCTTTTGTTTTTACTAAATAAAAGGGAGAAGATGAATGAAGTATTTTCTTTAACTGCTTTGATTTCATCCCCTTCCCTTTCTTTTCCGAATTTTTCTTTTCCACCTTTTTTATTGTTGAAGATGTAGTCGGCGGAACAAGCCAATTATAAAACAATAAAAGAACGGAAAGGCTAATAAACAAGAGCGCCATATCAATTTTCATATCCATGTAGGCTAAAAAATTAACCATAGGAACGGAGAAGAACAGTAAAAGGCAAAGCGCAGAATAGTTAATGTCTAACCATTTTTGACTCAAACGAAATAGGGCAATCAACGCTAAGAAACTACCCAAAAATGATAAACCTAAGACAACATCTATTCGACCAAAAACAACCAAACCCAAGGACATGAAAAGTGACCAATTATAAGGCTGATTACCTGCGACCAAACCTGAGTAATCATTGATTAACTTGGGTAGATTGACGTATAGATTGATAGAGTCTGTCCCCGCAGGAAAAGGACGTAAGATTTGCGCAAAATCAAATATCAGGAATAGACTTAAAAACAAAAAGCAAAAAATACCAAGCGTATTTAAACCCTCGATATTCAAAGGTTTAAAAAGACTTTTCTTAATAATGTCTATGGTTGCGCGCCAATTGACAGCTAAAACTAATATCAATAGGGGGGCGACAATAAACACATTTAGCACTCCCAATATTCCTAAAAAGAATAGTAAAAAGGTCAAAATAGCAGTCCCTAATGCTACTTGAATAATCGGTAAATCTGAAAGCGATACTTTGATTGGAAAGACGGTCGTAAAGGAAAATCCCAAAACGCGAGAGACCAAATATATCAAATAGATACAGAATGCCACTCCTGCAAAAAGACCGAGATGCGCCATTAGTCCAGCAGTGTTTAGACTTAATGATTCTATCTTTCCATAGAAAAAGGATACAGTAATCGCATCTAAAAATAATATAAACCCGAACAGACTAAATCCATTAATGAGCTTAAGAGGTGTTTTGCGCGGTTTTGAAATAAACCAACTGAGACCCGCACCGATTAGAATAAATACTATTAATAAGTCGGTGTACTGGAATAGCTGAACTGCTTTAGCGTAGTTTGGGTTGTAATGCCAATATTCCGTAAAAATTACGATGCCCCAGATAAGGGCAAAGAGGACGGAAATTATTTTTATGATTTTTTCGCTCATTGAAAATTTTGATGTTAACTCATAGTTTAAGCTCTGCGAAGTATTTATCCTGCTAAACTAGCAAACTATCTAACTAATCTTCGACTTCTGAACGGCGAAAAGCGGCATTAAATCAGAAAAATCAGAAAATGTTACGAGTAGAAAAATGGCTGCGACACCTGCGCAAAGAATTTGCTTTTTGTGAATGGATATTTGTGGATGAATTTTAATAGTATGAATGAAAAAGAGAGCCCTTTAGTAAGTGTCATCATGTCAACCTACAATCGCGCACATTTACTCTATCAGACTTTTGAGAATATTTTTGAGCAAGATTATGATTCTTTGGAGTTGATAGTCATCAACGATGGTTCTGTTGATAAAACGCAAAACGTGTTGGAACAACTAAAGACTATTTATAACTTTACGGCTATCAATAATGAAAAAAATTTAGGTTTGCAAAAGTCTCTGAATAAAGGGATTGATGTTGCAAAAGGAAAATATATAGCAAGAATAGATGACCATGATAAATGGATTAAGAAAGATAAATTGTCTATTCAAGTTGACTTTTTAGAGAGGTATCCTGAAATCGGCTTGGTGGGAACTGCCTATCAACTTGGTGGCAAAAATATTACAAATCCACTCACAGATAAGGAAGTCCGCAAACAGATTTTAATGCGCTGTCCTTTTTGTCATGTGACGATATTGATGCGTAAAGCAATAGTAGAAAAGGTCGGGAAATATAACGAAGTACTCCCCTATTCTGAAGATTGGGATTTATGGTTAAAAATAGGGACTCAAACTCAGTTTGCTAATCTGCCTGAGGTTACGAGTAGAGTCATCGAAGAAGATGCCTCTTTATCTGACAGCTATTTTATAAAGCAGTTTCCTATAAATCGGCAGTTGGTAAGAAAGTATAAAAAGGACTACCCCGGAGGAAAAATAGCGATGTTATATCATTGCTTTATCCAATTATTTTTCCGCATTGCGCCTCTAAACGGTAGCCTTCATAGGCTGATGAAAAAGGTCTTTCGTTTGCAATTTTTCACTACTTCCTAATCTTCAATATTCATCAAATGCAGACTTATTTTATTTAAAATTTTGCCTATTAGTTTTATTCCCGCAGGTATAAAATAGAGTTTGAGCGTGATTCCTATATTATAAAATCGCTTTAATAAAAAGCCGAAAACCCCTAAAAGACCTCTTTCTGGATAAAAGGTCGCGTTCAATTTTACATATTTTGTTTTTACATTCTTCTCTGTTTTTTTGGTCGAAGCGGCTTTTGCATCTAAAGATTTAAAATTCTCATTGTAAGGAATATAAATCCGATTTGTATTTGCCAAGTTTCGTTTAAATTCAATGACCTCTTTTGGATTGAAAAGCGATTTATACCTCGACGTAACCGAGCCAACGTAATTGTCAGACTTCTGCAGTCCAATAAATTCATTGCTCCCCACAACATCAAAAGGATTAGCAAGTACATTATAAGCCGCTCGACAGCATCGAAAACTAAAATCAATGTGCCCTATTCCTCGTCTTCCAAATTGCTGTTCATCAAAATAACCGACTTCACGGATGATATCAGACGTAATCGTATAAAATCCGCCCTGAATATTTTCCGCAGGACAATTGGAAATTAAAGTTCCGTATTGAATAGCCGGGGAGAGATTAGCGTGCGGTCGCCATTGTTTATCATAAAAAATCAGATGTTGGTAGCCTGTTCGATTTATCGTTTCCCAATATAATTTATCCCAGCCCTTCTTATGAAAAACAACATCGTCGTCGCATTTAAAGCAAAGGTCAAATTCGAGACTTGATAAGGTTTTTAAGATTGTATTGACCTGACGGTGTACATCTACCCTATTATTTTTAATGATTATAGCATTGTGTTCGCTCTTTAATTGCTCTAAGTATGCCGCTGTCTCATCCGTAGAACCGTCATCAGCAATAATTATTTGCCAATCAAAAGAGGCGTTTCTTGTTTCTAAAAATGTAGAAATACAAGCCTGCAAATAATCAAACCGATTGTAAGTAGTAACTGCAAAAACAAACCTTCTCTTACCTTCCCTTAGAGAAGTGGTGTTTACATACTTGTCTGAATTTCCTTTTTCTGTCTCTTTTAATCGGTCAATATATCGCTCCATCGCTTTACCGGACAAAGTTCTGATTTCATCGGATAGGTTTCTGTTGTATTGATGATTTTCTTGCTGTTGCCCGTTCGTAGTTGAAATATGGTAAACAGGAAAATCAAAAGTCTTAGAAGACAGCTTATTATAAATGACATGAGACATCACATCATCCGCTCCGCCCAAACCTTCAAGTCGCTCATCCCAACCACTGATTTTTTCATAAGCCAACCGTGTCAAAAGGAGTATGCCGCCGGCAAAGGTGAAAAGCGGGCGTTTGTTGAGAAATTCAAAGTCTTTGTCGCTGTTATCGGTCAATTTAATGTTGAGCGCTTCGGTTTTATTGGGTGTCGCCGCTTCAAATGATTCTGCTGCAGCAAAAAAGGAAGTATAGTCCTCTTTTGATAAAAACATATTATAGTCACCAAAGACTAAAATATCCTTTTCCGTATTTTTCGCTGCCACATTGAGTGCCCAACATTTATTAAACACACCTCCATTAGATAGAAAAATATGTTTAACCCTGAGAGTAGTATCCAACTCTAATTTTGATGTGGTATCCTGTTCTACGACTATA
>CALDUB010000069.1 GCA_937923465.1 uncultured Saprospiraceae bacterium | reverse complement strand
CCTTCTAAGGGATTAAAACCAATTTGCAGATTACGCAATAATGGCATTCCCGAAAAGTTAGGAATCTCTCCTGTTATTTCATTGCCCGCCATTTCCAAAGTCCGCAGTAGAGGGACATTTTGATAGTCAGGTATCGAGCCAGTTAATTCATTGTTACCTATGATTAATTCTTCTAAAGCTGGTGTTCCTGAGAAGTCAAATAAATCACCAGTCAGTTCATTTTGATTTAGATTTAAAATGCGCAATAAAGGCAAATTAAAATCAGGTATCTCGCCTTCTATGGTATTTCTTCCGAGATAAATATTTTGTAATTGTTGATTATCAGGAAAGGCAGGAAGATTGCCCGATAACTCGCAAAAATAACAAGAAATCGTCCTTAAATTAGGTGAATTGGGGAAATTTGGAACAGAACCAGTGATGCCATTAGCGTCCATAGTTACAATTTCTAGCTCAGGATTAGCTACAAAATCAGGGAAAATGCCAGTGAATTCATTGGAATTTAAATTCAATTGTTCCAGCTTTGGTAAGCCTGAGAAATCGGGTAATGCACCACCAATATCATTTCCCTGTAAGACTAAATCTACTAGCTCTGGCAAGACTAAATTAGGTAAACTACCCGTCAAGTTATTACCGATATAAGCAGAAAAATTCACGTACAGATTGAGTTGAGCAACACAGCGTTCGGGAGTTAAAATAACTCCAAACCAATTGTCCATCGGTGTACTCGTATCCCAAGTATTCGTCCAAGTGTCTCCATTCGTTGTAGTGCGTAGTTGCACCAATTGCAGACTGTCTGCGACAGGGTCGCAGGCACAAGCAGCCTCTGCTTTTAGGCTATTATTTAGAAAAAATAGACTAAAAAAGAGAATCGTGTAGCTTCTAAAATTTAAGGAAATAGTTAAATTCATAGTATTATACTTCGTGTCGTTTGATGTAATTTCTCTAATATTCATGGTCTTACAAAATATTGGATTATAGATTTATTACTAGAATACTTAACTCACTAAAAATAATAGACAGACATATTACAGTTCAATATTTGGAAAAAACCAATTATTACACATGTAAAATAATTCTGAAATTAATTTTTAACGTAGTTAATTTGTACTAAAATATTCTAACGATTGAACTTGTTTGGTGTTCGAGAAGTGTGTGAACTAAAAATGTGGGAAAGTAACTTTATATCTTATTAACCGTCTTGAAGGTAGAAGCCATATTTTTTGGCTATTTAAAATCACAAATATCGTACTTTTTATGTTAAGATGCTTGAAAAAATTAAAAACATAGCATTTTATTTATTATTTGATAAACCCCACATAAGTAAGACGTACGAAAAATAAAATAGACACCTTCTAATTGTCCTTTTAAATGCATTTTTTATAAAATATTATAAATACATTTTTATTGAACAATAATAAACCGACTTATCAAGTTATTATCCCTCATTTTTCATCACAAAATAAAATCTCATCTATTCGACTGAACTGCTACATTAAAATCTGATTTGCAAACGAAGTAATAAAAATATTTTTCTCTATTTAACAATAGCGAAATAAAGTTTTGCATGATTTTTGTTTTATAAAACAAAAATCATATACTTCACTAAAATCCGACCTGATGAAAAAGTACATGAGTTATGCAACAGCAGTTTTGTTTCTATTAAGTTTCTCTTTAACAAGTGATGCACAATGTCTGCAAGGAGATTGTAGCAATGGTTACGGAAAATTTCGCTACCGTAGTGGCGCCATCTATGAAGGTGACTTCTCCCAAGGAAAATCTAACGGTAAGGGTATCCTTACATTTACTAATGGTAATAAATACTTAGGTGATTGGCAAGACAGTCATCGCCAAGGTCAAGGAAAATTACTTTTCCGCGAGGGTCATACCTATGTTGGTGGTTTTGTTGAAAGCAAGATGCGCGGTAAAGGCGTGATGAGATATGTCAATGGAGACAGTTACGATGGAAACTGGGAAAATGACCGCCCAAATGGAAGCGGAGAATATAGTTTCAAAAACGGAGACCGCTATGAAGGTAATTTCGTTGACGGTAGTTTTGACGGTCCTGGTACAATGTTTTACGGTGACGGTTCGCGTTATGAAGGTGATTGGAAAGAAAGTAAAAAACATGGTAATGGTACTTTGCACTTGAATACTGGCGAGGTTCAATTTGGAAAATGGGCGAATGGTCAGCGGACGGATGCTCTTCCAACAGAGATTGTAAATTCTACTACTAATTCTCGTCCTTCTGCTTCTTCTGAGGCGATGAGTAGCTCATTGGCGCGAGATTGTAATACTGGATTTTGTAGTGCAGGTTTGGGGACTTATAGATATGCAGACGGTTCTATTTATCGTGGTTCATTTCGCAATGGAGAACCTTCGGGACAAGGATTAGTTCTTTACTCGAATGGTGATAAATACGAAGGAATGTGGCTCAATCATGCGCCACACGGACAAGGTGTGATGTATTATCAAAGTGGCCGTGTCTTGGGCGCGGTTTTCCAAGAAGGTCAAATTTTGGCAGAAACTCAGCCAGCGGAGGCGCCTTATGAGAGTAAGCATGTTCCTATTGCGCGTGACCCTGCGGTTCGTATTTGGTCTGTTGTCGTGGGTGTTGGAAAATACTCTCACATGCCGACTTTGAATTATACGGACGATGATGCTTATCGCATTTATGCCTTTTTAAAGAGTCCACAAGGTGGTTCTTTACCTGATGAACGTTTACGTGTTTTGGTAGATGAGAATGCGACGAGAAGTAATATTTTACGCTCTATGCGTGAGGTTTTATTAAAGGCAGATGAGAATGATGTTGTCTTGTTTTATTTCTCAGGTCATGGTTTGGAAGGTTCTTTTTTACCTGTTGACTATGACGGTTATAATAATCGTATTCGCTATGATGAGATTAAAGAAATCTTAAATGAGAGTCGTGCAAAACACAAAATGGTCTTTGCAGATGCTTGTTACTCTGGAGGTCTTCTGGCTGCTAAATCTCCAAATAGCGAACCTCTCAAAATCTATACCGACGCTTTTAACAATACGGACGGCGGCTTGGCATTAATGATGTCCTCTAAGCGCGAAGAAGTTTCTTTGGAAGACGGTGGATTGCGTTCTGGTGTTTTTAGTCATTACATGGTGCGTGGTTTGAAAGGAGAAGCTGACCGTAATATGGATAATTTAGTGACGATTACCGAGTTGTTTGACTTTGTTCACTTGAAGGTGCGTCGCTATACTTCTGATGCTCAAAATCCTACTATTTCGGGGAATTTTGATAGGGAGATGCCAGTGGCAGTTGTTAAATAATGTGGAAAAGCCGCTTAGAACTAATATTCTAAGCGGCTTTTTTCATTATTTATTGATTACTATCTTCTGAATTTTCTTCTCGGTATCGGTTTCTAGTTCTAAAAAATAGACACTATTAGATAGTTGGGAAATATCAATCCGATGTGTTTCTGGAAAATTTTCTAATTCGATTTTATCGGCAGAAACAAATTGCCCAACAGCATTATACAAAGTATATTGGGCGTTTTCTTTTGAAGAATTTGCGGCTTTTATAATAATGAAACCTTGAGCAGGATTTGGATAAATTTCCATTTGCAAATCTGCGTCAGAAGAAAGAAAATCAGTTTCCTTAATAAAAATGGGGGTTAATATCTGACTCTCTTCCGAGATGAAATCTAAACGCGCATTTCGATTACCCGTCTCTTCCCACTTCACAAAAACGAAGCCTTCATCTGCAACTGCTTCAATGCGCATCGGACGACTTTTAAAATATTCGCCTCGATAATTATAGGGTACTTTCATTTTGTTTTCATGGAAGAATACTTTGCCTCCAGAGTATTCGTCGTAATTTACTTCTAAATCGAAAGTACCTTCAAATTGTAGACGTTCGTTGTAATGTTTGGGAATGTAAGAGAACCGATTTGCGAAAAAGTCTTTGTACTTAACAAGAAATTCTTCCCATGCAGCTACACTTCCTCCCGACGGCTGGCGGTCATCCATACTCCACTCTTCAGGGGCATTGTTCCAAAATTCTATGTGTATGGGCATCTCGGCGCGAAAAGTATTTGCAATACTGTCCACTATCACATCAACTCGGTCTGGCGCAAATAAAATCTGTCCAAAGGATAAATGTCGTTGAGAAAATTCATTTAAGAAATTCTCGTTTTCGATTAGCTTGCGAAGCCATAAAGTACTCGGTGGGCGATTGGGCCAAAACTCTGAATTTGGATATAACGCGTGTGTCAAAGAATTATACTCCGGTAATGAAGAAGATGCGCCATAGCCCGTACTACTGTCCATATCGTAAAGTAACCAACGCCATTTTGCATTTACATCATTGCGGTCCCGCCAAATCATCATGTTGTTATCTGGCCAATCGTAGTTGGAAATATACATTTCTACTAACCAGTAATTCATCATTTGATTGACATCTACGTTTTCTTTAAAATAAGCATAATTTTCTGGTGTACTTAAATCATTCTCTTCTACCCATTCATTAAATTCATCGCATGCGAGTGCGTCGCCTTCTTTAATTTCTTGGTAATACATCCAAGGATTTCGTACCATATCTACTTCATCTACTCTATGATGTTGTTTGATATAGTCTTCATTAAAAAATTCACGAAGTCCATAAATACCAAAATAAATCCCATTAATATAAACAACAACAGGACGATATGCCATCAAATCCATATCAATTTCTCCGCGTAACATTTCTTGTATTGCGCCATCGCGTAGCATAGTTTGGGTATAATCTGAACCACTATTCCTCAACTTAAATCGGCGGTAATCTGTATAAGGTAACTGTGGGAATAATTGATAATCTGTCGTTTCATTATCCTTCAAAAAGATGTTAAAAGACTTCATGCTTTGACCACGCGAACAACCTCCGCTAATTTTCAACTCTATTTCTTTTTCAAAACCGACATTTCCATTTGCTTCGTAAAAGGTAAGCTCTCCGTCTCTTTTCCATTCTTGATTCCAATTGCGATTTTGGCTAATGCAATTGCCTTGTCTGCCATTTGTGCCGATGACATAAATTCCTTTTTCATCGTCCCAGAGGTTGTCTGCCTCGGTGTGCATATGAATAACGGGTAATTCATGTGTATTTTCAATTAAATAAAAATTCTCAACGGGATGACTTGGCGCAAAACCGTCTACCAAAACTGAGGCGCGAATAAGTTGAGAAGTACTTAAAGTGATGGCTTCGGTGTATAAAGAGCTATTTTCGTTGGGGCGACTGCCGTCTGTGGTATAGCGTATTTCAGCATCGAGAGTCGATGTGTTTAAAGTCAAATTTGTACCTGTTGGATAAAATCCGTGTGCTAAGGAGAACTCTACATTTGCAGTATTTACAGGCAAGTTCTCCTCATTAGATGCACCAGGCGTATAGCGTCCAAATTGTTGCCAATCGTCACCACCATCTGCACTCCGTCCATAGGAGACATTCGCTGATAAACTAGGAAAAGTAACTTGGTCTACTAATATAAAATCACTCCCCTCTTTGCGAAAAAGAGCTAAATCTTCTCCTCCCGATGATAACTTGAATGATACATGATTTATATGATTTTCGTCGTCTCCATCTGCCCAGAGCAATCGAAATCCATTGCTCTCGATGTAAAAATTGGACTCAAATTTAAACTTATCTGGTTCGTTCAGGTCATCTGTCAAATACCAGCCTGCTAAGTTAACGGTGTTTGGGTTGGCGTTGTATAGCTCAAACCAATCGTCTTGTTCGCCATCTTCATCAATGATGTCTTGATTATTAGATAAGAGTTCATTGATATAAATATCTTGCGCGGGTAGTATTTGCAGAAAGATTAAACCAATAAATATTATTAAGGCGGCTTTTTTCATTTGGTAAAGATAAGGTTCTTTGTGGTTAAAATCTTTGTACTCATGTACAAGGCTAGAGGCTGTCGTACTGGTGGCACTTAAATATTTACTTTTACGTAAAAAGCCCGTCGAAAATAAATTTCCGACGGGCTTTCTCTTCTCTCTTCTAACTCCTCTCACCTTTTAATTACCAAATCTTCACACGCAAACTATCTGGACGATACATCGCATCTCCTTCTTTGACGTCAAAGGCTGCGTAAAATTCAGGCATGTTAGAAACGGGTCCTAATGCACGAAACATCCCTGGTGAGTGTGGGTCTGTCTTGATACGTGTTTTCAATTCTTCATCGCGGTATTTGATACGCCAAATAGTCGCCCAATTAATGAAGTAACGTTGCTCTGGAGTGAAATTTTCGATTAATCCAGGATTGCCATTTTTAGCTAGGTGAATTTGTAATGCTTCATAAGCTACATTGATACCACCGAGGTCACCGATGTTTTCACCTAATGTAAATTCACCATTAACGTTGATACCTGGCAATGCTTCGAAGTTGTTATACTGGTCGATAAGCTTTTGATTGCGTTCTGAGAATGCTGTCATATCTGCTTCTGTCCACCAGTTGTTCAAATTTCCTTCTTTGTCAAATTGTGCACCTTGGTCATCAAATCCGTGAGAAATTTCGTGTCCGATAACAGCACCGATACCACCATAATTTACAGCAGGGTCTGCTTTGTAATCATAGAAAGGTGGCTGTAGGATAGCTGCTGGAAAAACGATTTCATTGAAGTAAGGATTGTAATACGCATTCACGATTTGTGGTGCCATAAACCATTCTGACTTGTCTACTTCTTTTCCGATTTTGTCAATGCGGCGGTTGTAGTTCCACTTGGCAACATTAACTGAATTTTTCGCATAGCTTTCATCGCTAATTTCTAGAGCAGAGTAGTCTTTCCATTTGTCTGGATAAGCGATTTTTACGGTAAATGTACCTAGTTTTTCTTTTGCCTTTACTTTTGTCTCAGGAGACATCCAATCCAACTTATCAATACGCTTGCTAAATGCAACTAAGACATTATCTACCAATTCCTCCGCTTTTGCTTTTGCTTCTGGTGGGAAATATTCATCTACGTAGACTTTCCCGACAGCTTCTCCGATGCTACGGTTTACATTTTTCAGGATACGCTCATCTCTTGGCTGTTGCTCTTTTGTCCCGCGCAATTCTTTTGCATAAAAATCGAAATTTGCCAAATCAATTTCTTCTGATAGGTCAGTCGCAAAACGGTCAAAATATGTCCAAACATAGTAGTCTTTAACTAAATCTAAATCTTCTGATTGCAACAATTTTGCTGCTGCAATAATATACTTAGGTTGACCAACGATAAGGCTATCAATCGAACCCGCACCAAGTGTCTGAAAGTAATCTTTCCAATTCACATTAGCAGCCAATTTTTCCAAATCAGCGATTGACATTTTGTTATAAGTCAAATTTGGATTACGTCTTTCCTCTTTCGTTAGCATAGGTTCGGCCAACTTCGTTTCAAATGCTAAAATTGCATCTCCTTTCTGTTTAGCCGTTGCTTTCTCGACTCCTAAAAAACCCATCATACGCGCAATATGTGCCGCGTACTTAGCACGTGTTTCTTTGCTCTCTTCCTCATCGCTTACGTAATATTCTCGACCTGGTAGTCCAAGAGTACCTGGATTCAAATTGGCAGCATAGACACTACTCTTCTTTGCATCAGGAAATACGCCGAAGTTCCAAATACCTCCGAAACCTAATTTTTCCATTTCAGCACTAATGTGTACCAAATCAGCGGCGGTCTTCGCATCTGCAATTTTTGCTAGGTAAGGTAAAACTGGATTTACCCCGTCAGCATTTAATTTCTCAGTATTCATTGCTGTCTTGTAGAAAGTAACAGCTTTAAATTGGTCAGAACCTTCTTTGTAAGTATTATTTTCAACCGCTTTCTTGAGAACATCCAATGTATTATTCAAAGTGTTCTGTCCAAGCTCATCGAAACTTCCCCAACGCCCTTTGTCTCCTGGAATTTCGGCTTCTGCTACCCATTTACCATTGACATAATTAAAAAAGTCATCGGCAGGCGAGACCAAAGTATCCATGTATTCGACATGAATACCTCGTGGTTTTTCTACGGTAGTTCCAGCCGTGTCCATATTACAGGAAGCAAGCAATGACGCTCCTACGAGTAATAGTAAATTTTGTATTTTGTTGATTTTCATCTAAGGAATGTTTTAAGTGACAATGATTTGAAAAATTATGCTTTCAGATTTTTTTCGGCTGCACGAAGATAGTTTTTTTACATAAAATACTCCCACAAACGGAACAAACGTATAATTGCGGCAACGACGACGACAACTAATATTCGATGCGCCCATACATTTGCGGCAGGACTCTGCGAAGCATAATTAGCTGTAAAATAGCCTCCTGCGGTTTGACCTAATGCCAATACTGCCCCAAACTTCCAATCAATCAAACCTTGATAATGAAAAATAGCAATAGCTAAAGTGGTATAAATGGCCACGACTGCGAGTTTAACAGCATTCGCATCAACAAGGCTATAGCGCGCTATTAAGACCATAATGACCAAGAAAAAAACGCCCATTCCCATTTGGATAAATCCACCGTAAAATCCAATAGCCAGCGACAAAGGAATACTCCACCACTTACTCAATACAAAGTCAATATCTGTCTCCCTGAGCCACCGTTTAGGATTAACTAAAATGACAACTAGCATCAAAACCATGAGATAGCTAAACACTTGTTTAAATGCCTCGCCGCTGATTTTTATGGAAACGATAACGCCAATAATAGCGCCGATAGTCGTAAAAAGAAGGTACAACCAACTCCTACTGATATTTAACTTTCCGTTCTTATGAAAGGCATAAGTCCCTGCCATAGACTGAAAACCAACACCAACTCGATTAGTCGCATTTGCAATATTTGGAGGTAAGCCTAACACTTCCATGAGTATCGTTAAAGTAATAGCAGAACCGCTACCTGCTAATGTATTTATCATACCTGCAAATGCACCACCGATGACTGCTATTGAAAATTCAAGTATACCCATATTTTATTTATTAGTTAACCATCCCGTATCCCGAAACTCTTGTTTCGGATTTACATATCAAAGTATCAGAAACAAGAGTTTCGGAATACTGTCAAGGCACAAAACTACAAAAGGCATCCCGAACTTAATCGAAATACCTTTTGAAATCTTGTGTGTATTGAAGCCTTGAAATATTAGATTGGTTAAAATCTAACGTCTAACATCTCAACTAGACTATTTACCGAACAATCCGCCCGCTAAACCACCTAATCCGCCTAATTTATCTTTCAACATATTAGCAGCTTGACCCTTAAGTCCGTCTGCTAATCCACCGCCGCCACCAAGCATACTCATCAAACCTGCTTGGTCAACTTCGCCGCTTTCGTTACTTGCTCCACCTTTGATTTTATCCATAATCATTGGTAATGCAAAGCCAGAAACTGTACTTGCCATGCTAGCTGGAATACCAAGCTTAGAAGTTAACTTACCAATAAAGTTAGTTGCGATTCCTTGGTAAACCATGTTTTCCATCATTCCGCCGCCACCTGAGCCGCCACCACTAAACATGCTCATAACACCACTCAAATCTCCTCCGCTAACAGCGCCAGTCAATCCTTCCATGATGCTATCTTTTGCTAAAGGCACTGCTTGTTCAGCTTGTCCTGCATCCAATCCTGTTTTTTCTTTCAAGGTATCCACTACTTGTCCTTTGATACCGTCTAATAATGAGTCTAACATGCTAATTTTACTTTTTTTAGTTAAGCGCGGCAAAATGCCGCTGCTGATTTTAGTTGAGAGCAATTTAATTCCTCGAAACTTCTCCCTTATGACGAGAATGTTTGCTAAGGTAACAAAATGTCAAAATTATTTCACTCCTTATTTATTTAAACCTTTGTTAATTGTTCTAAAAGCCAAGTTTTTTCCGTTAAAGGACTGACTTTTTCAATTTCATTTTTAAGTTTTTCTTTGTCCTTTTTGCTAAACGGGTTAACACGGACAAGTTTTTTTGTGTATTTGATGATGTTTCTGTAATTCTCTTGGTAGTACCCCACTAATTTTTTTCTCCTGATGTAGATACTCATACTCTCCAATAAGGCTTCTAAAATTTTAATTTCAGACTCTTCAAAATACATCTTTAAAAGAAAAGTTTTTGCACTTAAATTAAGTAAGACATCCGAATGCTCTACTTTGATGAATAATTTTTTGGCTACTTTAAAATTCCCTCTGTCGTATTCCAAGCGGGCTTGACAATATAAAACTGTCGTTGCTCGGTATTCACTTTTCAGATAAATACTATGTGTGCTAATAAAGTCTTCTGTCCACTCATATTCTTCGATGCGTCGAGCAATTGATGTGACGTTAATGAAGGTATAAAGGCTAATATCACTATCCGTTAATAAGATTTCACTTTCAAATCCTCGCTTGTACAAATCAAAAGCTTCTTTTATAAACTCAACTACGCCTGTATTCATTTTGCCTATACAATAGTTGATAGCTATGCTATAAATTGCGACAAGTTCTTCCTTCGGAAATAATTTTTCGTGCTCAAATAAATTTTTCTTTAAAGATTTAAAAAAATCATCTCCCTCTTCCTCTATCATTGACTTATATCCAAAATAGTAAATACCAATAGCAGGAATACTTTGTAAGTTATTAGTTTCTATATATTTCAAGACTTCGTCCGAAAGACCAATCTTATATTCCGTCTTGAATACCCGTTGGTGAGAAATCATTATACAGCATTGTCTTAACTTTAAAGACAAATAGTAAATATCTAAAGAGTCAGATATTTCTTGTAAATTAAAATCAACCGTCCGACTGACTTTACTCTGAAATTCAAAATTCTCATGCTTTATTTCATAATCATGACGATAAAAATCAATACTCCTCAAAACGTTTTTCTGTAAATCAGCTAAAGTATCTTTTATAGATTTTTGAAAATACTTATTGCTTTTTCTTTTTCTTAAAGCGCGGGCCAATAGAAGATTTTGTTCTGATTTTTGAGTTAAAAATTCTTGATAGATTAAAAACTCTTCTACGCTTTTCATCAAAAAGTACATTACTTGTCGAATTTTAGCATCATCAAACGCCTTTTCTTCAGGCATAAGATATTTAAAAACTGTACTTTTATCTAATAAACTTTCCTGTTGCAAATTATCCTCCGCCACCAAATATTCAAACAATAATACAGTATCCTCACGTTGATTATGTGCAGGTGAATGCAGCCATTTGCGCAAATCACGAATTTCTTTCTTCGTTAAGGTCCTAAATATGTTTATCAGACGACTTTTTTTCATAGCTAAAAAATATTCTTGCTCAACAAATCAAAATAAATTAGTTCAAAAATTCATCCAAAAATACAGTAAATACTATAACAATGGCTACTAACACCATAAAACATGTAAAAATATTACTCAACAAATACAAGAATCTGTCTTTGTTTCAGGCAAATCTTAGCCGCATCTTTGTATTGTCAACAGAAAATAATATAATCCACATGAAATTTTTACTCAACATATCTATCATAAAATACCTGCTCTCCGCCTTGCTTTTGCTTGGTTTGAGTACAAGTAACTTATCTGCACAAGGTTGGGAAAAATATTTCGGTGGTTTAGAGCAAGATTTAAATTATGATGATTTTGGTGAGTCAATTATTAATCTAGCTGACGGAGGTTATTTAGTAGTTGGTCATAGCGAGTCTTTTGGTAGTGATAATGATATGGATGTCTACGCTATTCGTATTGATGTAGACGGTAAAGAAATCTGGTCTAACACTTACGACGAAGGCTGGCAAGAATTCGCTTACAAAGTAAAAGAAACAGCTAATGGTACTTTTATCTTAGCTGGTTCTATCACCAATAGTCCAGGTGATGAGTTTGATGCTTACATGCTAGAAATTGATGCAGACGGTAATCTTTTGTGGAGCAATCAGTTTGGAGGTGATGGTTTTGATGCCTTTTATGATGTGACAGAAGCAAGTGACGGAGGTTTTGTTTTTGCAGGACAATTAAATAATGAGACTGCTGGTGAGGCTGCCAATTTTTTAGCTGTAAAAACGAATGCGATAGGTTCTGCTGAATGGATACAAGGATTAGGCGGAGCAGGAGAAGACATCGCACATAGTATTATTAGGACAATAGATGGTTATGCTGTTTTTGGAAATAATGAAGATGTAAATACTGGGGCGAAAGAGGGTTATCTAGTACAATTAGATGCGGCTGGAAATTTTGTTTGGGAAAAGAAGTACAACTTCGCAGAAAGCAATATTGGTCACGATATCTTAAAAACAAGTGACGGTTTCTTTGCGATGACGGGTTTTCAATCTAATCCTGGTAGCAGCAGTAGCGCTTTTATCATCAAAGCAAATAGTACAGACGGCGAGGTAGAATGGCACAGAACAACTGGTGGCTCAATGACAGACCAAGCATTCGAGCTGATAGAAGCAGAAAATGGTGATTTGGTTATCGTTGGAAGTACGGAAGTTGATGTTTTTGATATTGATGTTTTATTGAGTAGATACAACAGTGACGGTGATGAACTGTGGTTTAAATCTATAGGACGCGCTGGTTATGTTGACTTTGCAAAAGGTATTAGCAACTCAGGACAAGGCGGCTTTATCATGACGGGTTACAACTCTCTTGACCCATTGTTTGCACTACACGATGTAACGGTTATTCGCACCGACGGAGAAGGAAATATTTTCTCTAATTATTTAGAAGGAAAAGTATATTTCGATGAAGATGCCAACTGTACAGAAGACAATGCAGAGGCTGGCTTGACAGAATGGTTAGTAGTAGCAGAAGGAGAAGAAAACACCTTTTACGGTTCGACAAATACAGAGGGAGAATATAGTATTTTAGTAGATACGGGTATTTACGACATTCGCATTTTACCAAAAAATAATTATTGGGAAAGTTGTGTAGAAGTTTATAATGACGTGCAATTGGGTACTTTTTATGATACTACGAAGTTAGACTTTCCTATTCATGACTTGATACAATGCCCTCTACTTACAATAGATGCTTCTGCCCCAACAGCACAAAATTGTGTAGATATTACTTATACCGTTTCGTACTGTAACGACGGTACTATTGCTGCTGAAAATCCATACATAGAAATATTTTTAGACGAAGAGTTTACTTTTAATAACGCCACCTTACCCGTAACAAGTCAAACGGGGAATATGCTAACTTTTAACCTGCCTACAGCAATTGAAGTTGGTCAATGTGGAGAGTTTGAGATAAGTGTCGCGGCGGATTGTGGCTCGACAGATTTGACAACATACTCTGTTGCAACACACATCTATCCAGATGATATCTGTACGCCGCCTTCGCCAGACTGGGATATGTCTAGTATTACTGTCGACGGCGTTTGTCAAGAGGATGAAGTCAAATTCACGATAAGTAATATTACGGATAATGACATGACGGGTCTTCAAGAATTCATCATCATTGAAGAGCATGTCATGTTTATGGTAGGACCAATCAATCTTGACGGCGGTCAAGATACCATAATCAGTCTCCCTAATACTGGTGCTACATATCGCCTCATCGCCGAGCAACCAACAGGTCACCCTGGCAACAGCTACCCTACTGTAGCCATAGAAGGTTGTGCTTCGGACGGGCAAGAGATTGAAACAGGAGATGTTACTATTTTTCAAGAAGATGAAAATGATAATTTCCTATCTGTAGATGTGCAACAAATCGGTAACGATAGTCAATTAAAAGGCTATCCGACAGGTTATCCTTCTACCACAAATGATGATTTATTATTGGCAGCAAACACGCCAATTGAATATCATGTGCACTTTGAAAATACGACGGACTATCTCGTTAATAACTTAGTCATTCGTGATACTTTAGATACTGAGGTTTTAGACTTAGTTACTTTAGCGGCAGGCGCGAGTAGTCATGCTTATACGACTGAAATTTACGAAGGAGGAATTGTAAAATTTGTTTTTAAAGAAATGAATTTAACAATCGGTGCAGAAGGATTTGTGCAATTTAAAATCAACCAAAAAGCAGACTTAGCCGCAGGTACGCGTATCGCTAATAGCGCGCAAGTTTACTTAGGTTACGAAGCACCAACCATGACGAATGAAGTCGTTTATCACATCGGCGGCGATGATTTAATAGACTTTATAACGATTGACTTACTCGATAGCACGATTGAAACTTTTGTTCCGAATGTCAAAGTATCTGCTTTCCCTAATCCTTTTGTTGAAGGATTGACCATTGAAATGCAGGGCGTTAATTTGACTCAATCAGAACTAAAAATATATGACGAAAGTGGACGCTTGGTACTCCAAAAAGATTTCAATGGAAATCAAGTCCAAATTTCACGTGGCAGTTTATCTGCTGGCATTCTAATTTTCAATATTGAAAACAGAGGTCAGACGATTACCACAGGAAAATTAATTTTGAATGTTAAATGATAAATTTTGAATGACATTCAAAATTCAAAATTCTTCATTCAAAATTATTCTGTACGGTAGGAATTCGTGCACGGTTGTGCGAATTACCTTTTTAATCCCATAAACATTGCCTTAAACGAAAGGCAAATACGTTTGATGCGGTCGCTTGGTGAGGGAATTTTTTACCAACGACTGCATTGGACTTTTGAAATGACCAATTATCCCAATTCCCATGAACTGATTTGCCAACTGGCAAATCGGTTCTACTTTGGAAACGGGATTTTACGATATATACTTTAACGGGCGATAGGTTCAGATTTTTAATGTTAAATGTTGAATGAATAATTTTTGAATGATTTCTTCAACATTCTTGGCAAAGACCGAAGGATGTTCTACTACTGTTGAGATATTAGATATTGGACTTTAGATGCTAGACTCTTCATTATTGAAAGTCTAATATCTAACATCTTATGTCTAACATCTAAACATAACTAATGTGTGAATTTAATTAACCAACTGTTTTCTCAATACCGATTTACTTTTTTTGAACCGATTACATTTTTACCGATTACGTTTTAAACCGATTACATTTATCCCAAACCGATTGGGTTTCTCAAAAACCGATTGCTCTGAAAACTGTCGCCCGTAAAGTATTAAATTTTGATTTTTTCTTGTGTTTAGTGGCGCATTACTTCACTACTCACAAACCGATTACTAAAGTTTTTTTGATTTGTTAAAGACATAGAGATTACAACAACATAAACCCTACTCCTACTATAATAGCCAAACTAGAAAGCGGCAAGGAATGAATTCCTTGCCGCTCCCCTTAGTGACGCTAAAAAAATAACTCCGTCATTTAGACAGGTCAAAGTTTCCTTATTTTTCACTTGAAATCAGTCGAAGTATTAACAATTATCTTTCTCTCAAGTAAAAACTAAGAAAACTTATACTCTGTCTAACTTGTCGGGCTTATTCTTTCAGCGTTACTTAAACTATAAGATTATGTAAATTTCGTCTCTAACTCGATATTGTTTTTTGAGTGTGTGCTAAAAACCCAGAATATCGAAGCGAGCATTTTACACCAGATTTCGTTTTATATGGATTATAATTTGTAACATTTTAAACGCCGCGTTGTCGCGGCGTTTTTTTTATCCATACAACTCAAAAACAACCTGCGACTTATCAAAACCAATTTCCTCCGTCAAATTAGCAACTGCTTCATCTACCATTTGACTCCAGCCACATAGATAGAACTTCACATCTTCTCTTTTCTCCTTATACTTCTCTTGATAAATTTGATGAATATAGCCTTCATAAAAAGTGTCACTCTTAGCCCGTGACAGTGCAACGTCGTAAGAAAAATCTGCTCGTTCAGTCGCTAATTTTTCAAACTCTTCTTTATACAAAACGCCCTCTTCCGTTCGTGTCCCAAAAATTAAATGTAGACTCTTAAACGCCTTTTCCTTATTCAACAAATCGAAAATCATAGAGCGAAATGGCGCCACCCCTGTACCTGTACAGATAAAAACCAAATGCTTATCTGATACGTCAGCAGGCAAAGTAAAGACGCCCGCAGGCTTCTTAAATTTAATCTCTGTTCCCACTTCCGCTTCCTCAAAAAGATAAGTGGTCCCTAATCCTCCTTCTAATTTCACTATAGAAAATTCCAATACATTAGTACCGTCAGGTGCATTCGCAATCGAATAAGACCGCCACCGCTTCAATCGTTTCTCATGAATCGGTAAGTCCATAATCACAAATTGCCCCGCTCGAAAGTCAATATTCTCCACCTCTGGCACTTGTATCCAAAACTGTTTTGTCGTTGGACTTTGATTAGTTATTTTTATTATTTTTCCGTTTAACCACATCTTTTTTTAAATATGAAATATGAAGTATGAAATATGAATGCTCTTCTCTCAACAATAGTACAATGAGCGAAGTTGTGAATAATTATCCGCTTTTTAAAAAAAAATAATAAATGAAGGCTTTCCTCTGTACGGATTAGGCTAATTTGCGCGTTCAAACTATCATTACTCGTTTCAGGCAAATTAATTGCCGTCAACCGTTTTAATTATATGAAAAATACTTTTTTGCTTCTTACATTCTGCTTTTTCCTACAATCTTGTGGTCAATCATTTCTCTACGAAAAAGACATTTCTTTGTCCAACAATACTTGGGCTTATGAAAACAAGTTAGACTTCCCTTTTGAAATAAACGACACAAAATCTTTACAAAATTTATACTTAGACCTGACACATAGCACAGAATTCAAAACTCAAAATCTCTATGTAAAATTTCATACAAAATCACCAAGTGGCAAAGTAGTCTCCGATATGGTTTCCTTAGAGTTGGCAGAAAAAAATGGTGTCTGGTTTGGCAATTGTGGAGGAGAATGGTGCGACTTGCGTATTCCAATTCAGAGCGGTGCTTATTTTGAAGAAACAGGAACTTATACTTTATCCGTAGAGCAATATACTAGAACGGAAGCACTCAAAGGAGTTAAGTCTGTTGGTTTTAGGGTAGAGAAAACGGAACAAACACGTAAATAATTTTACATAATATCTCAATAATTTGGTTTAAATTACCTTAATTTGGTATTTGTTTTTAAATTGCGGTAGAAATTAGTTTTTAAACTGGGTTTCTAATAACAAACGAAAAATTAAACAGGTTCCAAGTATCTGTTTGCTCACATATCTAACTAAATTCACAAATAAAATGGAAGTAACGAGGGTATTTGATTGTATTTACTATCAACAAAAAACACATCCACTAAAAAAATCTTTAGGTCACAAAAAAGACGGAAAGTGGATTTACTATAGCACGGACGAAATAATTGAAAAAGCTAATAAAATCTCTCGTGGGCTTTTAAAACTAGGATTACAAGCTGGTGATAAAGTAGCATTGATATCTTACCAAAATCGTCCAGAATGGATAATGATGGATATCGGAATGGCACAAATTGGCGTTGTCAATGTCCCTGTTTATCCTACCATTGCGCCAAAAGATTATGACTACATCTTTAATGACTCTCAAGTTAAATATGTAGTTGTTGGAGATGGTGACCTTTATGATAAGGTAACCAAAGCACGTCCAAATATTCCATCACTAATAGATATTTATTCTTTCGATAAAACAGAAGGAGTAAAACATTACGAAGAATTTTGGAGTGATGAAGGTGCTGACGCTGTAGAAGCAGCTAAAGCTAAGGTTTGGACAGACGACTTGGCAACTATTATCTACACCTCAGGTACCACAGGAAACCCTAAAGGTGTCATGTTATCTCACAAAAATATCTTATCAAACGTAATGGCAGTTAGAGAAATCATGCCACACAAAGCTGGTGATATTTGTCTAAGTTTCTTGCCTTTATGTCATATCTTTGAGCGTACATCAACGTACTCTTACTTATTCAATTCTTTTGAAATAGTACAAACGGGAACAGATAATTTAGGTGGAGAAGATGGTGATTTACGCGCAGTTAAACCGCATTTTTTCACAACGGTTCCACGTCTACTTGAAAAAGTTTACGAAAAAATATACAATAAGGGTCTCGAGTTAACAGGTGCTAAAAAGAAATTATTCTTTTGGGCATTAAGTCTAACAGAAGATTATGAGTACGGCAAAGAGTACTCAGGAATGGCAGGCATCAAACGCTCTATTGCTGATAAATTAATCTATAGCAAATGGCGCGAAGCCCTAGGCGGTAACGTCAAAGGTATCTTGACGGGTGCTGCCGCTTGTCCGACTAAGATGAAACAAGTTTTCTCTGCAGCAGGTGTGCCTATTCGTGAAGGCTATGGACTAACAGAGTCATCGCCAGGTCTTGCTATCGGTCGCTATGATAAAGGCGGGGCAACAATGAGCGCGATTGGTCCAGCATTATTGGGTGTCGAAATTATGATTGACTCAAGTGACGGAAATTATAAGCCAGGCGAAGGAGAAATCTTAGCTGCGGGTGATAACATAATGATGGGCTACCATAATAATGAAAAAGCAACATCAGAGGTTATCCTTGAAAAAGACGGTAAACGTTGGTTAAAAACGGGTGATATCGGAAAAATGGTCGATGTCAACGGCACAGACATGTTGAAGATTACTGACCGTAAGAAAGAGTTACTCAAAACTTCGGGTGGTAAGTATGTAGCACCTGCTCCTATTGAGAGCCGCTTCAAAGAGAATTTCTTGATTGAGCAAATAATGGTTATTGGTGAAAAGCAAAAATTCGTTAGTGCCTTGATTTTACCAGCAGAGGAAGCTCTGAAAGATTGGTGTATGAATAATGGTGTCGCATGGACAGGAATGAGCGATGCGATTAAGAACGAAAAAGTATTAGCTGAATTCCAGCGTATTTGTGAAGAGTACAATCCTGAATTTGCACATATTGAGCAGATTAAGAAATTTAAATTACTCGCAGTACAATGGGAACCAATGAAAGGTGACGGTAGTGATGCCGAATTGACGCCGACATTGAAGTTAAAACGTCGTGTTATTCGCGAAAAACACAAAAGTGATATTTCTAATATCTACGACATCTAAAAAGAAATGGCTGCCTTTACGGGCAGCCATTTTTTTGTAAGCTATCAAAAATTTCGATAAACTTTATGTCTTCATATTCTTCCGAGACTTATTGACGACAGAAATACGAATTAATAATTCCTGAAAAGCCGTTAAACGATTTGTCTTTAAGTCATTCCATTCAATAATCTTCTGAACTGGAACTTTATATAATTTTGACAAATAGACTAAGTTATCACCAGGCTTCACCACACACAAAACAGGGTAAGATGCTTCTCTGTTTGGATTAGAATTCGAATTAGCTTTTACGCTTCTCTTCCGTTTTATTTTTGTCCAAATATCTCTAAAACGTGCTGTTTCATTTTCTGGCATTCTAATGTAATTTCCATTACGATTAGAAGGAATGACACCGCCGAGATAAGAAGGATTTAATGTCGCCAACCTCTTCTTGGAAATTCCCGTCATTTTTGACACTTCTTTAAAAGTAGTCCCATAGTATATGACGGAAGTCCGCAAATATTGGTCAGAATAATCAGGATAACGTGGACGTATATCATAAAAATGATAATATTGCATCGCATAAGTAGTCGCTAAAATAGCAGGAATATAATCCATTGTCTCCTCTGGTAAGTAACGACGTAGCGTCCAATAGTCCTTGCTTCCACCTGTCTTTATTGCTTTTATGATTCTGCCCTCACCACAGTTATAAGCTGCCGAAACCAGTGTCCAATCACCAAATCTTTTATACAAATCAGATAAGTACAATACTGCCGCTTCTGTTGACTTATGAGGGTCAAGGCGCTCATCTATTTGATTATTAACAGTCAAGCCATACATTCTTGCCGTAGCTGGCATCATCTGCCAAAGCCCTCCTGCACCTACAGGAGATTTTGCTATTGGACTTAGCTTTGACTCCCAAGCTGCCAAGTATTTTAATTCTTGCGGTAAGCCGTATAAATCTAAGTAATGTTCAAAAATTGGAAAGTACAAAGTTGCCTTTCCTACTAATAAGCGCGTATCTACACGTGCTCTATAGATATAGGTTTCAATGTAACTAAGAACGGTTGGATGGTATACGGGTTTGAGTGACGACTTCATAGACATCAAACGTTCTTTAATCACATTCTCCGTAGGAGGATGGTCATTACTTGTCTTTGCAGGTAAATCTGAAAAGAACAAGCCTAGAAACATTAAGGTAGATGTCGTGTATATTTTTATTTTTTCCATGCTATAGGGGATATAAAGGAGTAGAAAAAATTAATGCCAACTTCTTAAAAGAAAACCCTAACCCAATTACTTTTACTACAAAAATCAAATAACCATTTACTTTACTATGTATAGAATAATAGTAATTCGTTGTACGATATTAAAACATTAGACCACTTATTTTTTCTCTCTCCAATATAACATTGGCAAAAAGAATGCCGACGAATATTTTTTACAAAATTTTCGCTCAATATCCATGATATCAGTCTTTTGGCAGAAAAATTGCTATCATTATATTGTTCGTCCTCCCTATCATACTTTTTCCCTACGTTAATCATTAAATACTATTATTTTAGAAGCATTTTGCTCTTTATTAAAAAGGAATTGGATATCTATATCTACTAATATTTCCTTTGTCCAAATCTTCTTAAGTAAGTCATAATAATTACTTCAGCAATTTGAAAATATCTTTTTATACTATTTTCTTCAAAAAAAATCGTAGCTACTACTGTACTTCTTTTGAAAGAAATTATTATAAAATCTTGCCCTCAAATTTTAACGAAAAAATTAATACCGACTACTTAATGTAGGGTAAACAATAAACTATGAATTTTATTTCAAAAATGACAAGTATGAATTTTCATTTTAGCTTTTTCGGTTTGCTACTTCTACTTTCAGGATTAACAAACAGTCCAATATATGCATCTTCTGTAGAAAACCACCTATTAGTCGTGCGCAACAACAGCATTATTTTTGATGCTTTTGAAACTCTAGAAAATGAAACGACAATTGAGGATATTATAGTTTTTGACAAGCCAGATTATGGTAATTTAGAAATAAACAACGACTATACCTTAACTTTTCGTCCATTTACTGATATTTGTGAAGAAACAGATAGTTTCACTTATATAGTACGCAAAAAAAATGGCTTGGATACAATTAATGTTAACGTCGATATTATTTGTGAAAAATTAACTTTCCTTAGCGGATTTTCACCAGATGGTGACGGAATAAATGACACCTTTACTATCATTGGTGCGGAGTCTTATACTAATAACTCTCTAGTAATTTTTAACAAGTGGGGTGAAGAAGTTTTTGCTAGTGTCAACTATCAAAACTCTTGGGATGGAACGGCTAAGGACGGAGAGCCGTTAGTATCTGAAGATAATGTCTACTACTATGTTTTCGACGACGGAGAAGGCAATACCTTTTCTGGATATATGAAAATTGATTAAAATAGTTTACCAAACTAAAACTAATAGACTGTAACTTCCCATAGGCAACCTACAGTACAAAAAAAAGCACCCACTTTGAGAGCATTCTCAGAGTGGGTGCTTTTTTATTCCAAAATCAAATCTTACCTTTATTGTGCGCACTTAAAAATCCATTATATTATGCACAATTTCTTATTTATCCTCTTTTTATTCTCTTCTACTTGCATTTTCAGTCAAGACGAAATCTTCCTCTACAATCCTTCTTTTGAAGACACCCCTCGCCTAAGTCAAACACCAATAGGCTGGCAAGATTGTAACGCATCGGGCAATTCTCCTGTAGACACGCATCCAGTTCCTTACAGTGATTTTCAAGTAACCGCAGCTCCTGCATATGGTAATACCTATGTAGGCATGGTCGTCCGAGAGAATAATGCCGTAGAAGCTATAGGTCAGAAACTTGTTGAACCATTAAAAAAAGGTCGTACGTATGTTTTTGAAATATTTTTGGCGCGCTCGCCTCAATATATGAGTGGAGGCTTTGGTCGAGAAGGTTCTGCTACTAATTTTAATACGCCTTGCAAATTGCGCATTTTGGGCGGTGACAGTTACTGTGACCGCAGAGAATTACTCGCAGAGTCTGAACTAATAGTAAATGAAAAATGGGAAAATAAACAATTCATCTTTCACCCCAAAGAAGACTATGATTACCTTTTATTTGAAGCATTCTACAGAAATGCTGTCGTTACTGCTTATAATGGAAATCTATTAATGGACGGAGCTACAACTATCACAGAGATAAAAAAAGACGGCAGTTTCTTTGCTGATAGCCTCTACCAGCGTCACTTTCCGTCTCCAGATTTGTATATTGATGCGCCATTGACAGGTAACATTTATGATGATTATGACACTAGTTCTCCAACGGTAGCTGTTATTCGTAGTTTTACTAATGCGGACAAAGAATTTTATGCAGGACAAATGTCTTATGTACTTTTCAGAAGAGGTATGACTGCCCTGGAAAAAGATGCTATTGATGCTCTGAATGCTATTACTAAACGTATTCTAGAATCAAAAAATGAAGACAAATTAATGATTCGCTTCAAAGAAGGTAATAATCTACTGTACGTTCCTCGCTTAAATTCAATCCGTGATATCTTGATAGAAGCTGGTCTTCCCGAAACCCGCTTTTCTTTTGGAGAGCAGCCAGAAACAGGCGTGTTATTTTCAGGAGGAATTCGAGATGTGGAACTGATGATTTATTAGTCTACTCAGGAACGCGAAAAAATAACTTATAACGCTTTTGAGTTTCTTTTGCTCTTATTTTTCACTTTTAAAACAGTCATTATATCAACATAACTCCTGCTTTAAAAGCAAAAACTAAGAACAAAATAATTCTCAACATCTGTTATATGTTATTCTTTCACCGTTCCCAAGAATCAAAAAAGCCCAATCGTCCAAAGACGATTGAGCTTTTCAAATCATATCACATTAATTATTCAACTCTTAAATCTTACAAGCAATATCCGTTTGCTTCAATTAATTTTGAAGCGATCAAACGGCGATTTTCTTTTACATTTGTTGGTGGATATTTAACAAAACGCTTTAAGCCCATGAGCATCGTTTTCAATAAATCTCCTTCTGCAAATGATACCAATGCTTCTTTTGAGAATTTTTCCATTTGTGCTGTTGCATCAAATATGTAAGTTTTCAAAATCGCATCGTAAACATCTTGACTTTGTGGCTTAGTAGCTGTGTTTTGTAGTTTATCTACGCGCAACAACAGACTTTCTGCGTTATACGTGACAATCATCATATCTGCTACATTCATCAAAATTTCTTGCTCGTTGCGCAAGTCTAATTGACCTTCCATTTGCATTTTAGCAGCTGCCCCAGCTACCATTAATACTAATTTCTTGAAATTCTTCACAGTTTTGTACTCCTCGCCATACACACCCTCTGGGCTACCAAAAGAAGGCATTGATGCCAATTCTTTCTGCACTTCCCATGCTGGTCCTACGATGTCTAATTTACCCTTCATCGCGCGCTTCAATAGCATGTTGACAGACAACATACGGTTGATTTCGTTCGTACCTTCATAGATACGTCCGATACGAGAGTCACGGTAAGCCATAGCTGCTGGGTACTCCTCAGAGAAACCGTATCCACCATGTACTTGTACTAATTCATCCACACAGTAATCTGCCGTTTCAGAACCCAATACTTTCAAGATAGCACATTCGATTGCGTATTCTTCCGCAGATTCTAATAATGCTTCTGTATGTGTTTTTCCTTCTGCAAGAAGATTCTGCTCTTTGTCTTGCATCAAATCAGAGACACGGTAACAAGTACTTTCTGTTGCGAAAGTACGGATTGCCATTTCTGCCAATTTGTATTGAATAGCACCGAAAGAAGAAATCGGCACTTTAAATTGTACGCGTTCGTTAGCATATTGAGTCGCACCTTTTACTGCACTCTTGCTACCGCCCATTGTCAATACACCTAATTTGAAACGTCCAACGTTTAAGATGTTGAAAGCAATCAAGTGTCCTTTTCCTGCTTCTCCTAATAGGTTGTCAACTGGAATTGTGACGTTTTCAAAGAATACTTGACGCGTCGAAGAACCTTTGATACCTAATTTTGCTTCCTCTGCTCCGAAAGTGAAACCTGGAGTGTCTCTTTCGATAATAAAGCCCGTGAATTTTTCGCCATCGATTTTAGCAAATACAATGAATACGTCTGCAAAACCTGCATTCGTAATCCACATTTTTTGACCGTTGATAATGTAAGACTTTCCGTCTTCGCTCAATACAGCCGTCGTTTTTGCTGCCAATGCATCAGAACCTGAACTTGGTTCAGTCAAACAGTAAGATGCTTTCAACTGTCCCGTTGCCAAACCTGGAAGATATTTCGCTTTTTGCGCTTCTGTACCAAAGTAGACAATCGGCAAAGTACCAATACCAACGTGTGCAGCATAAGTAGTTGTAAAACCACCTGGGATGTATCCCATCTCTTCATTGATAACCGTATTCGTATTGGTATCCAGTGGCATACCTCCGAATTCTTCCGCGATGTGAGAACTCAATAATCCTAACTCTCCTGCTTTTTGTAAAAGCTCCACTTGCTTGTCCATGTGTGGAGAGTCCAACTTTACCTCTTCTGCAAAATCACGCACCATTTGGCGTATCATTTGCTGTTCTTCATTGAGTTCTTCTGGAATGAAAACGTTACGAATTTTTTCGTCTTTAATTAAAAACTCTCCTCCTTGAAGGACATCTTTCTTTAAAGAATGCTCTGGCATCTTAGTCATTGCTGTGAGATTGTATTGAGATTTTAAACGTTAAATATTAGAGGCTAAATTTTTAACTCCTGATATTTTTTTGCGAACTAAAGTCTCTTATTTTTAAAAATAATCAATGTTCAATTTTGTATCGCTAAGTGTTCAGCGAATTTTCGCTACAAATATAAAAGCAAAAATTGGAAGATGAAAGTATTTAGCGAATTTTCGCTAAATTTTTACAATAATGTAACGAGAGTCTTAAATAATGATTATTATTTAGACTTTAATCGCACTTTTGGGAACTTATAACGTTCTTCATTACGTTATGTAAGTGAGATAAATCTTGACTTTAAGTATAAAATCAAGTATCTTTATCAGCTCAATTTTAATAAATCTGTTTTCGTACTAATAGTTTAAATAAGTTTTCCCTTCTCCAACAACCGATTTCTTCGGTCTTGCAAAACTTAGTAGAACCCCATTTAGGATGAGAGATTTTAGATAATAGACTTTAGATATTAGACTTTTTGTTTTCGAAACAAAAAAATCTACTCCTATTAAGTTTACTCCTAAGATTTCTTAAGAATACACAAATAAAAAATAATGAAAGTTAAAAATCTAAAAGAGCGTATCAACGCTGCCGTCAATGAGAATGACGACCCAATTTTGTTAGAGATGATTCTACAAATTTTTCAAAACTCTTCTTCTGTCAGTCATGCTAAGACCGTAATAAAGAAAAAAAGAAAGTCAAATAGCAATTGGCGTCGTGACGGAGAGGTTGGATATAGTGATGTACTACGACAAGGTCAGGGATGTTTACCTCCTGGTAAGTAATTATTGGTAATTTTACAAGAATATTGACAACCTGTGATACTTCTGATAAGCTTTAAATAAAAAATCCTGTTCTGATTGACTCAGAACAGGATTTTTTTGTTTCTCTTTTCCTTGGTAACTAAAGCTGCCACCACCCACGCGCCATTAGTCACTCATATCCATGGTATGAAAGACGTTTAATACGTCATCGTCTTCTTCCATTTTATCCAAAAGCTTAATTACAGCTTCTGTTTCGTCGTCATTTAGAGATTTAGAATGTAATGGAAAACGCTCTGTAGAGGACTCTTTTACTTCTAGTTTCAATTCCTCAATTCCTTTTGACAAGTTTCCGTAATCTGTAAAATCACATTTCAACACCAAGTCTCCGTCTTCTTCTGTAATTTCTTCTAAGCCAAAATCAATCAACTCTAATTCTAATTCTTCGATATCATGCTCTGCTTTTTCAACGGTAAAAACACCTTTGCGCTCAAACATGTAATCTACCGAACCTTGTGTTCCTAATGAACCACCGTATTTAGAAAAAACGTGGCGGACATTGGCTACTGTACGCGTTGTATTATCCGTTGCTGTTTCTACTAAGACTGCAATACCGTTAGGTGCATAGCCTTCGTAGACAACCTCATCATAGTTAGCAGAATCTTTTTCAGATGCTTTTCTAATGGCATTTTCGACATTTGCCTTTGGCATGTTTGCCGCCTTAGAGTTTTGGATAGCAGCGCGCAAACGTGGATTGTTGTCAGGGTCAGGACCATTGTCCTTTACTGCCATAGATATTTCACGTCCGATTTTCGTAAACGTTTTAGCCATACCAGCCCAACGTTTCATCTTTCTTGCTTTGCGGTATTCAAATGCTCTTCCCATCTTGATATTTTTGAATGATAAATTTTGAATTTTGAATGTCGCATCACGCCCTACATTCTTCTTTTCAAACTATTAAGTACGTGACCCTATTTATGTGGATAAATTTGACAGAGAGATTTTCATGATAGTTTTCTTTTAAAAATCGTTGCATGGTTTGCATCACAGCCTGCCCCGACACTTCGGGGGAACTATTTTTAAGAGGAAAATAACTTGTCCCGATGCTTTGCTCGGGAGCGGAAAAACATCCTGTCAAAATGTCCAGATAAATAGAGTTACGTACTTATTATCAATTGTATTTTTAATTGCAGATGCAAAAGTAAGAATTTTAGAGGGTTTGGTCAATAGTAGCGGAATAAACTATGCAAAGAATAAAAAAGAAACATAAAATAAGCCCGTTCCATCGCAAGCGACAAAACGGGCTGAACATCTATTAAATTGGATTAATATAAAGCCAAATTTGAGATTTCGTGACGCGCTATTCTAATAGAAATAATTCAAAAATTTATCATGAGATTTTGAATAGATTTAATACACTAAGAGTTTCACTCATTCAAAATTTAAAATTAATCCTTAATCTACCTTCAATCCTCCATAAGACAAGTTTGCCTTAATGACACTGCGCGCGCCTTTCGTGTTTACATAGCCTTCTACATGATGTGAAGTGCCTTGGTCTTTCTCATAAGTCACCTGCAATGGACTTGGATAACGGATACCTGCGTAATTTGCACTAGCATCTAACTTGTAAGATGCACCTGCTTCTACTTTCACTTTATAATCTGCGTATCTACCTGACAGACGCATTTCGCTAAATCCATTTGCAATCTTTTCAATGCGCGCACCTCCGTAGGTCAAATCAAAATCCGCACTGTTCTTTACCGAACCGACAGAAAAATCTGTATATTTAGAAACAGCAGTTATGTTATCAGCCGTTCCGATGCTCACATTATCGTATTTGCCCGTAGAGTGATAGTCTCTAACTCTTCCGATATCGTAGGTATCGTAAGCGGAGTTTACTCGAATGTCTCCTGCTTTGTCAATACCGATTTTAGAATATTTAGTATTGAGGTCCATATCTCCACCTTCTTGCAAGCGAAACTTACTATAAGAAATATTCGCTTCCGTACGTGCTGCTTTTACGACGGTCCCATTTCCGTAACCCAGAGTAACATTTAAATTCTCTCCTACTCCGTCTAGACGAAAATTACCATACTTGACATTGATATTAGCATTGCGTGCTAATGCTGCTACGTAAACATCTCCATATTTATTTCTCAAGTCCAAAGTCGCTGTTGGCGGCATGTAAACTTCATAGTCAATATTAAAGTCGGTTTTGTTATCATCACCCCAACCACTCCACCAAGAGGTATTTTTGCTAGCTATTTGTGTTTCTGCGCTCACAAAATCATTTCCATTTGAAAAATCAAAAGTAATACGGTCAAAAACTTCTTGTGCATCACTTTCTGACGAAGCATTTACAGTAATCCTAATGTCAATTTTAACACGGTTTTTATCCCATGTTTTGATATCCATTTTACCGTACTTATTGTATAAACTGACTGTACCATCAGGAGAAATTCCAAAATCTTTTTTAACAGATTTTGTGTATTCCTGTTTCTCTATCGTAATCGTGGACGAAGCATAAGCTGTGCTCACGAAAAGGCTCATCAAAAGGACGAGCATTGTTGAAAAATTATATGCTAATTTCATCTTCTATTGTTTTTTGAGGCGCATTGACAGCTTCCACTTTTTCTAAAACTCGATTAAGTATGTCAACTTTAGCCTGATAATTTTTAATCATTGCATTAATGATTTCTTCCTCCGTGCCTTTCGGCGCGTTTTCTAACTCTTGCGTCAGTTCTTTAAACATTTCGTCCAACTGTTGCAGGTCAGGTCGCACGACATCGGCTTGCTCGTAAGAGACCAATTTCGCCATTTTTTCTTCTACCTGTTGGTTAAAGAAAAGTTCCGTTTCTGCATGTTCTGGAGAGATATCCGCTAAAGAATTGATGTCAGTATTGGCTGATTTGTTCGCCAAAAAACTGCCACCAAGACCGCCCGCGATAAGCAATATCGCTACTGCCGCTGCTGCGCGCAGTCTTTGTCGCAAAGGTCTAATCTTCGCTATATGTAAGGGAGGTGCATCAGCAGAAGACATTTGCTTGTCTATCTCTGCCCACACTTTCAAGTCTGGCACAGCACTGTCCATGCCATCTCGATTGTCGATGATGAATTTTTCTAACCTATCCATTTTTGTGTTTTTCTATTGATTCGTTTATCTAGTCAAATGACCAAATGAACCAACCAACAACCTATCCTTTTAATTTTCAGACATGAGATATTAGATTTTAGACCTTAGACTTCCTATTCATACGAGGTCTAATCTCTAACGTCTTTTATCTAAAATCTATCTTAAACAGCATCACTTAAAATGCCTCTCAACTTTGCTTTTGCACGACTGTATTGTGATTTTGAAGTCGCTTCAGTAATGCCAAGCACTTGACCGATTTCTTTGTGGTCGTATCCTTCTATTAGATAGAGAGAAAAAACCACACGATATCCGTCTGGTAATTGCAATAATGCTTTATTCACTTGGTCAATACTCAATTTACAATCGGGTGTTTCAGCCTGCGCGACGGGAATATGATGAAAACGGTCATCTAATTCTTGTATCTCTAATCGCTTTTTCTTCAAAAAGTTGATACAATTGTTAACCGTAATTCTTTTTATCCACGCTCCAATGGAACTTTCAAACCTAAAAGTGTTAATTTTCGTAAAAATATCCGTGAATGAATTTTGCAATAAGTCTTCCGCGTTGCCTTCGTCCCTAACCATACGGAGGCAGAGATTATACATCGCCTTCGAGTACAGTCGGTACAGCTCAAACTGAGCTTGCCGATTGCCTGCTTGGCATTGTTCAACAATGTTACGGTGTGTGCTTTGGTAATCCAATTCTATCAGATGTTAATAAGACGATTGAGATACTTAAAAGTCAATAATTAATTGATTATTTAAAGTTTCTCTAACGCTTTTGGTCTTGCATAAATATAATTATCATTTTTCTGATAACTAATATTATGGTTTATTGTGTAGTGTGCTTTATTTTAAATACTCATAAGTGTTCACCATTTCATATTTAGGACTTCTACTTATAAAGTCTCTAAAAAATGCGGTATGACTCGCTCCCATTAATATAAAAACCCTGTCCTCTTCTTTTAAATCAAGTCTGTTTAGATTCGAATACATTCTTAGATTTCTTTGATAATACTTTGCTGCCTCATCCGCTCCTTCAAATCCTTCTTCACTTCCCGCATGCGTAAGCATATCAGCATTCACTGTTATTAAGAAGTCTAAATATCTTTCGTGATTTGTTATCTGCAATTTACCAAGTAAATCCAAACTATCCTCATTAACGTTAACTTCTGGATAAAAACTCAAGGGGTCCTGATAATATTTGTCATGCCATATTGAATCTATGTTATTTTCTATCTCTGTCCCAATCTTGTAGTTATATCCCATTCTGTGGTCAATCCCGTATATCCGTTTGGTGCTACAAAGGCGTCCCAATTCATACGCCAAAAGTTCTATTTCAGAAGAATTCTTAAAAGACATCTTTGGATTTGCAAGATACTCTTTATATTCCAACCGAAGTTTATCATCATATTCGGGTACAGTTTCTACTATTATAACTGTTGGCTTAAAAGTAGATAATTTTGCTGCTATCTGCTGAACCGCCTTCTGGTTCTCTTCATTCTCTTCATCAAATTCAGTTGTGTTCTCATCAGAAGTAAATCCCATGTGAAAAGTTCCAAAGTTTAGAATGGGAATTTTAATCAATTTCTTCTGCTTATTTTCTTCACTTGTTTTTGGGTTCGCGCTTAAGGTTTCCTCTGACTTCTTTTCTGTACATCCACAAGCCAGCAAAATCAGACCCGCGATTAAAAAATTTGATAGATTCATTAAAAGTATCTTTGTTTTCATTTGGTTTTGAAAACGATTAAAGAAATACTGTTTTTCTTAAGCGTCTTCATAATCAATGACAAGAGCTATTTAAAAAGGGTTGCAAAAGAAATAATATTTTTTTTATTTCTACGTTTCGCTAGTAAAAATGCGCACTACAGAGCATAGTTAAAAAAATATTTAAAAAAAATCATTTAATAGTTGCATAAGTAGTAGGAAGTATCGTACATTTGCGACCGCTAAACACGGATAGCGTGATTGGCTTTTAAAAGAAACTTTGGTGCGGTAGCTCAGTTGGTAGAGCAATGGACTGAAAATCCATGTGTCGGCGGTTCGATTCCGCCCCACACCACAGCAAAAAGGGTCAAGATGTAATGTCTTGACCCTTTTCTTTTTTTATTTTTATTTTCACTAAAGATTTTGAAAAGATACTCCTCTTAATTTAGAAGCTATTTGAGTTTCTACCTCAGCCTTTCTTAAGTATAGAATCAAAATACTACAATCATGGAAACTACCAATAATCCTTTAGAAGCTATTCTCCCCTTTCTTAAAAGTGTTGAGCCTATGCATTGGGCTATCGCTGGAGGTATTCTTTTTATCCTGATTCTTATTCCAATTATTTTACGCAGTATTAAAAAATCAAAGGCGGATAAAATTAAACCTGCCTTGCTCTTACACAGTTTTCAAATTTCACCCTTAGGCAAGGACGCTTGGCTACGTTTACGTAACGTAGGTCAGTTAGCCATTTTGAAGGATTTAAAGTTTAAGAAACGGACGGATATTCAATCTAAGACGGACTTTAGAGAAGTGAGAGTTGAACAAGGGAATACGACAAGTTTCTTTTTACATGGAATGGGGCAAGAACGTATTCGTGAGAATTTTGATGTAGAGTTTTTATATTCGGACGCAAAAGGAAATTTGTATAAGCAGGTCCTGAAACTAGATGGTAAGGTTATGCAGAAAGCGAAATTGCTTTAGCGCTGGAAGAGCGCCTCTTTTAAGTAAAACTGATTTACTAATGAAAAATGGTTTTGACATCCTTTCGGATATCAAAACCATTTTTTGTTTTCTAACAGTTTTAAAGCTGCTGTACGGGCTACTCAACTTAGAAAGCTAAGTTAAAAGCTAAGTTACGGGTTACACCAATGACCATTCAGAGCCATCCTTGCCGTCTTTGACTTGGATACCAGCTTCTTTGAGTGCGTCACGAATTTTATCCGATGTTCCCCAGTTCTTTTCTTCGCGTGCGGTTTTACGCATGTCGATGATGAGGTTCATTAGCCCGTCTAGAGTTCCGTTGTTGTCGCCTCCTTCGTTCTCATCTTTTAGTCCAAAAATGGTGTAGATGAAATCAGTGAAGGTTTCTTTTAGTAAAGCCAAAGTTGTTGCTTGAATATCAGACATTTTTAATTGTCCGTTTTTCAATCCATTTACCTTTGCAGACAACTCAAACAAACGACCAATAGCACGTGGTGTACTAAAGTCATCACTCATTTCTTCGTGAGCGAGGTCAATGAGTTTGTTGATTTCTTGGTCCAAATCTCCTGCACTTCCTTTACCTGCATGGTTTAGTTTTTGCAAAGACTTATTGGCTTCCATAAGTTTACGGTAGCCTTTTTCTGCTGCTAAAAGTGCGTCATCAGAAAGGTCAAGCGTTGATGCATAATGAGATTGTAACATAAAAAAACGAATAGCCATAGGGCTATAACCCTTAGTTATATTCGGATTGTCGCCCGTGAATAGTTCTACGGGAGTAATTGAATTTGCAATTCCCGTCTCTGGGTCTACACTCTTTGACATCTTCTTGCCGTTCATTAGAAGCATGTTCGTGTGTAGCCAGTATTTTGCTGGAGCACATTTACAAGAGCCGTAATTTTGAGCAATCTCGTTTTCGTGGTGTGGGAATTTCAAATCATTTCCTCCACCATGAATATCAAAATGCTTACCTAAGTACTTTGTGCTCATCACTGAACATTCCAAGTGCCAACCAGGGAAACCAACAGACCAAGGGCTATTCCAACGCATCAAGTGTGTCGGGCTTGCTTTCATCCAAATAGCAAAGTCAGAAGGATGATTTTTTTCGTCTTGATTTTTCAAATCATCGCGACTTTCCGCTAATAATTCATCAATCTTACGTCCACTCAATTCTCCATAAGGATAATCTTCGGCAAATTTTGTCGTATTGAAATAAACAGAACCGTTCTTTTCGTAAGCGTAACCGTTGTCCAAAATTTCTTGAACCATTTCGATTTGCTCGACAATGTGTCCTGTCGCACGTGGTTCGATGTCTGGTTTTTCAGTATTGAAGATAGTCATCATTTCGTGAAAACCATTCATATAGCGCTGTACAACCTCCATAGGTTCGAGCTGCTCTGTTCTTGCTTTTTCCGAAATCTTATCTTCTGCACCTGAGTCTACATCGCCTACTAAGTGTCCCACATCCGTGATATTACGAACGTAACGCACCTTGTAACCTAAGTATTTCAAGTAACGGTAAATGACATCAAAACTCACGAAAGTACGACAATTACCCAAGTGAACATCGCTGTAAACCGTTGGCCCACAGACGTACAAGCCTACTGTTCCTTCGTTAATGGGTTCGAATACTTCCTTTTGCCTCTTGAGACTGTTGAGGACTTTAAGTTGATGCTTCATTTCTAAATAGTTGATAGTTGGCAGTTGGAGGTTGGTAGTCCGCCTTTACCTAATTTACCGTTTTTGAAAACTGATGTTTGATTTTTTACGAGAAAAACACTACTACACTTTCACTTGCGAGCGCAAATGTAATAGTTTTTTGTAATACATAAGATGTTTTCTAATACCTTGCCAAAGAACAGCAAGAAAAGGTGAGAAGTTTCATTTTGTAAAAAATTAAGGATTAGGAGAAAAAATTAAGGTGTCAAGCAGTGTAATGAGTACACTAGCTTGACACCTTAATTTTTCTAAAGAACGATAACTTCTTCTAAATCCTATTCTTCGCCGCCTGCTGTCTCTGCTTTTTCTTCTGCTTTATTTACAGCAGAAATTTCTTTATCAATGTAGTACAAACTCATCGGTCCCTCCCCGATTAAGTTTACTTTATCCAAAATAGAACGCATCAAATTTTCTTCTTCGCGCTGTTCGTTAATATACCATTGTAAAAAATTCTCTGTATTATAATCGTTTTCAGACCTTGCGATATCCAATAAATTATTGATAGAAGCTGTTACTTTTTTCTCGTGCTCATAGACTTCTTTCAACATTACTTGAACAGATTTCCACTTATCTGTTGGCTGCTTGATAGCTGGCACTAGAGCGTGTGCATCTACTTCGCTTAGATAATGAAAAATACGCAACATATGCTCGCGTTCTTCTGCTGACTGACGGTGCATAAATGCGGCACAACCTTCTAACCCTTGTGTATCACACCAAGATGCCATTGATAAATAAATGAAAGAGGCTGTTCCTTCTAGTTTGATTTGCTCATTAAGAGCTTTGGTCATTTTCTTTGAAATCATATTTTCAAATTGTCTATTGATGATTGTCTACTTTTCGATGTCTTGCGCCATTTTAAAATGGAAGTAATATAGTAACAAGTAATTCAGTAAGCAGTTTAATGTGGTCGCCCAATAATTGCTCCACTATTCACTTTATTATCTAACTCTTCTTCTTCTTTTGCTTCTGCGACTCTTTCTTTTTCACTTAACAATAATTTCTTTAAATCAGGAGAACCTGCATCTACCCAACAAGTGTACCACACGTTGCCAACTGCGCGAATAGCATCTTGCATGCGTGTTTCCATTAGACCATTCATTTGTCGTTGATATTCTTCTGCATAAGCGCGGCACTCTGTCCGAATAGTACGTCCAAGGCGTTCGTCATAGCAGTACTGTTGGTCTTGTGGAAATGTTTCACTGATGCGCTTTTCGATTAAAAGAACACTGTCCAGATAAGAATGGCTCTCTAATACAATATCCCAAAAATAATCTCTTGGATTATCAATATACTCTGCTTTTCCTACGAAAAAGTCATAGGTGTCATCTGCGAAAAGTTCAGGAATGCGGCTTTCCCAAAAGGCATGAATACCTACTTGGTCAGTCATCTGTCCGTTGTAATTTTCGGTAGTGTGTAATGGAACGTGCGCATCTCCCAAATAATGTCCATACTCCGCTGAATTCCGTAAGATATTACGCACATCATTATTGACAAATGCTTTTGTTAAGCGTTTTTTCATGTGCATCAAGTGATAAGGTACAATACCTGCATGCGACAAATGGTCTTCGATGAATATTTTTTTGCAATCTCTAAAGCCCTGCCCAACTACATCTTCAAAGTCATCGCAATCACAAGTCCACTCGTCTTCATAATAATTAGAGAGGATTTTGTCTATAAAAAATGACTTGTAATCTATGTGTCTAATCGGATTAACCGCGTCATTAAAGAGTGTGCCCTGAGGATACCAAAGCTCTTCAGTACCTGCACCTTCTGCTCTTTTAGCGGGTTTTTCTGTAAAAACGATTGTTGTGTCTCCTTTTGAGTCTATTATTAAAACATCCGTCCAAACCATAAGGGCTTCTGACCAATCACGCGGCAAGTTATTGAAAGGCGCTTTGCCGTACATATCAATATCAATGTAGTGTCGCACGGCTTCATGCTTGGTTGCATAACGACGTTTGTCGGGGTCAACAGCGTGTGCAGTGATGTATTCTATATTCGGCTTGAAGAATGTCATCATGTCGGGCGGCAATGTGAATACTGCCATACGATTGATACGACGGTGCCCAAAGAAACCCCAAGCATCTTCGCTATTGGAAAGAAAAGCTGTGGCGATAAAGCCAACAATTATAATAAGAGGAAGTAGTATCTGTTTTTTCATAATGCAGAATTGTTACGCAAATATATGGTTCTTTAAAATAAAACGGCTTGTAACAGGAAATTCTTGTTACAAACCGTTCTTAAATGTTTTCTATCTGTCAAGCGAAGCAACCGTAAGCCGTCCACCGTCTACCATTCTATTCCTTAACTAGTTTCTGCACAAATTCTCCTTTTTCATTTCCAAGGTGTAAAAAATAAATCCCGCTTGTTAAATTAGGAAGAGACAAACTACGTGTTGTTAGTCCATCTGCGGTGAACTTCTCATGATGCATTTCTTTGCCATCTATATTCAATATGCGTAAAGTAAAATCTGATTTTTCAGAAGAATTAAACTCTAATTGAATAGCGTCTTTAAATGGATTTGGAGCGATAAAAAGATTCTCTACAATTTCCAAATCTTCGATAGAACTAACCATAATCGTTATAGCATCTGAAGTAATATCACATCCATTTGCATCGATATAGGATGCTATATAATCTCCACTTTCATTTGGTGTAAAAGTACTTCCTGTTCCAACAATTACTCCATCCAAAATCCAATTCACCTCATTCGTAGTTCCTGTGACGCTAAGTGTTCCATTGTCATTTGCAATCGTGATAATCGGTAAGTTTGGCTCTTCAATCTCAAATGTCTGTACTTTTTCGCAGCCACCTTCCGTTGTAACCGTCACTGTGTATTCACCAGAAAGCAAGCCTGAGATATCTTCCGTTGTCGCGCCGTTTGACCAGATATAAGTATTGTCACCCGCCAAAGTCAAATCAATCGCACCGTCCGCTTCATTTGGACAACTTACATCGCTGACATTAAAGAAAATAGTAGCAGGATTAGAAGTTTCCGTCAAACGATAAATACGCCCTTCACTCAATGCTGCCATGTAAAGCTCGCCATTGATATCTTCTCCAAAAGCACTAATTTCGTTGTTGTCGTAGTTCAATAATTCTTGATTACTAAATGTGCCGTCACCGTTAGGCGTCAATGCCCAAATACGAGAAGAGCAGTAATCACCGTAAATATACTTGCCATACAATTCAGGATAATCACAACCTCGATAAACAAAGCCCCCCGTGATAGAACAACCTTGTCCAAAACCACTTGATGTCTCGTAAACGTGTACAGGTTCTGTTAATTCAGAAGTGGGAGGACAGTTTGCAGTATTGAAATTTGTTTGTCCTTCACGACATCTCCAACCATAGTTTAGACCTCCTGCACTACCTGCTGGCTCAAAGTCTACTTCTTCCCATGCATTTTGTCCTACATCTCCAATCCATAAATCATTCGTTAAACGGTCAAAACTAAAACGCCAAGGATTACGCATACCTATCGACCAAATCTCGTCTAATGTCTCGTCATCATTCACAAATGGATTATCCGCAGGAATGCCGTATGGAAAACCACCATCAACATCTATCCGCAACATTTTACCCAAAAGTGTTTGGCGATTTTGCGAGAATGCCTGAGGGTCTCCACCAGAGCCACCGTCACCCATGCCGATGTACAAATAACCGTCAGGACCAAACTTGATACCGCCACCATTATGATTTCCGTAAGGTTGAGGGATATTCAATAGTAGAACTTCTGAACTGGGGTCCGCAGCATTTGGATTATCTGTAGAAACAGAAAAGCGACTTACGTGCGTATTTCCACCACCTGTTGCGGTATAATTCACATAGAAAAATCCATTGTTTGCAAAATCTGGGTGAAAATCTAATCCCAAAAGACCAATTTCACAAGAACCGCCACAAGAAGTTACTAAGTTATCAATATCTAAAAATTCTCCCGGTTCAATGCTACCGTCAGGATTAACAATACGAATAGTACCATCACGTTCCGTAATAAAAAGGCGGTCATCACCTGCATTAGTAATATCAACTGGACTATCTAAACCCGTTGCGAACTCTACTAATTCTAAGTCTTGAGCAAAAAGAAAAGTACTCAGAAACAGAGCACAAAAGAGAAGTAAATTATTCTTCATTTTATTAGTTATTGGTTATTAGTTATCGGCTGTTTTGGTGTTTAAAAAACTATAGATTTAGCTTTTGTAAGGACTAAATAATATTTGCGGAAGTCAAAATTAGCAGATTCGTGGAAGATTCGCTTATTTTTGCAGAGCAAACCCCTCAATTCGTAATGCGTTTGTCTAAATCTCTACTGAGAAGAAGGCATTTTATTCGTTTCCAAATCAAATACCAAGATGAAAAAACTCTTTTTATCCCTCTCATTTATTGCTTTGTGCCTACCTATTTTTGCACAAAATATTCCTGTCACTAATCTGTACATGTTTCAGTTGGCAACCAAGGATGGAAATGTAATTTTCACCAAACCCGTTTTTGCATCTAAGTTTAATCCTGACGGTTATAATAACCAACCAGCATTTTTCTCAGAGAATGAAGTCTACGTCACTGTTCAAACTAAAAATGGCGCACAGACTGAAATCTATGCACTCAATGCTGACCGCGAAGAGCTGACACGAGTCACAGAGACAAACCAAAGTGAATACTCTCCTACTGTTATGCCTGATAATCGCAATTTTAGCGTCATCCGCGTAGACGCGAATAGTCAAGGTGCGCAGCGTCTTTGGAAATATCCAATAGATAGAAGTAATGCAGGTTCTGCTATTTTTAAAGACCTGACTAATGTGGGTTATCATTTTTGGATAAATGAAAATGAAGTGCTCTTGTTTTTGGTAGATGCGCCAAATCAATTGGTGATTGGAGACATCCGTACAGGTACGACAAAGTATGTCGCGCAAGACCCAGGTCGTTGTTTCAAAAGAATGAACAACGGAAATATTGCCGTTGTTCATAAGTCATCTGACGATGCTTGGTTCTTAAAAGAATTGGATATCAATACGGGAACTTTGCGTACAATAGTGCAAACCTTAGGAGGCAGTGAAGACTTCGAAATCTTATCTGACGGAACATTCATCATGGCGCGTGGTAGCAAGATGTATAAATACAGCGAAGGAAAATCAAGTAACTGGGAATTGATGACAGATTTAAATGGATTTGGTATTCAGTCTGTAACACGCATGGCAGTGAGTCGCGGAGGAAAAGTTGTCTTAGTGGGTCAATAGTAGACAAAAAATAGGCAGTCGTCACCAAAACGACTGCCTTACAATAAAACTGAATTAGTATGAAATTTTTGTGGATTAGTAATTCCTTATGTATAGGACGTAATATTTAATAACAAGTTGCATCCTTTCCCATAGATAAAGGAGAATTTTATGCCAAAACCGAATATTATTCGACAAAAGGTCAATATCTTTAACGGTATTGACCTTTTTTTTTGATATACATCAATATTTCACTATTAAAGAATATATTTCTGTCTTCATAAGACAGTCGAAAATCCTCCAGCCCTTACGATTTGTCTACTTTTTTACATTTCTTTTGTCTATTACTTATCTAATACAGAATAAAAAAAGGACTACTTCTCTTTTTAACCTATATTTATACCAAATTTAAAAGAAAACAGAAGAAAAACAGGACTCTTCATGCAGCGAAAACACTTAATTTTTAATCTTAGAATTAGAAAACAAGTCATTTTTGCTCATTATCATACAAAATATGTCGTTTTTCTCTTAAACCTTCTTAGATAATCTTGCTTATAAATGGCGAATATTCTAAGAAATATTCATCAATAAATAACTTGATTTTTCTCCAAGAAATATCCAACAACAATTCTGAAAAACTTTCTATCATGAAAAAAAGCTTACTTCTACTCTTGTTCGCCTGTTTCTTTGCCGGGCAAAATCTTTCAGCTCAATGTGAATGTATTGACTGCCCAAATGATACTTACGTCATGGGGGAAATCGTCGCTTCTATCTCTTCTACCATCACGGTAGAAACAACAGGAACGGACGACTTGGGAGCTAATCCATTAGTTTCAGTTGACATTGATTTACACCACACTTGGTTGGGTGATGTTTCGATGTCTTTAGTTTCTCCTGCTGGCGTACACTACGCATTGATGGGTGACGAAGGAAATGCTGTCGGACAATGTGGTTCACCTGCAAATGGTGCCAACTTTACTTTCGTTCCAGGTAATGCGATGCCTTTGACTACTGGTCAATCTTACGCAGACGTTTGTAACGGTTCAGTAAATTGTATCGAAGGAGATTGGACTTTAGCTTGTGGTTTAGGTGCTGCGGATATCCATAATGGTTCTGTGCCAAGTCCTAACTGTGATTTGAATGATTTTAACGTAGCTGGTAATACTGTTAGCGGTGAGTGGACTCTATATGTCAACTGTGTTTGTAATGCAGAATTTGGTTCTTACTTGAACAATTGGGGGCTAAACTTCCAAAATCCAGATGAAATTGAATGTGAAGATGCTCCAGATACTCCAACAGACGGCGAACCAATCGTCATCGAAACTACTATCTTCGTTGGCGAAACAGGTGTAGCTTGTTTACCTATCATGGTTGATGTTACAGACCTTTGTCCAGAAGAAAATGAGGTAAGTGTCGTTTGGAGTTTTGACGGAGAATGTGTTACTTACCAAGGTGTTTCTTCGGGGACAGATACTTTGTGTATTCTTGTAATGGACGATTTAGGAAATATAGTTCAAGCAACTATCATTGTCAATGTAGTTCCGATGCCTCAACCAAATATCTGGCCTGGTGACGGAAATAATGACGGAATTGTCAATGCACAAGATTTATTATACATGGGTCTAGGCTATGGTGCAACTGGTCCTGCTCGCGCAAGTGCGACAACAGACTGGGGCGCAGAGTACGCATACTACTGGGGGGAAGAAACTCAAGTAAGTGATGTAGATTACAAGTTCTTTGACTCTAATGGTGACGGTACTATTGATGAAGCAGACGCGGCGGCTATCGTTGCTAACTTTGGACAGACACACTCTGATAACTTAACAGAATTTTCTCCTTTCGTGTACAGCAGTGAAATGATTACAATGACTGCTGATGCTATCGAAACCGCTCAAGGCGATATGGTAAACTTACCAATTACTTTGAATACGATTAACGGTTTTGTGATGACAGGTGTCGCTTTTGATATCACTTTGGATGCTAATGTATTTGATTTATCAACGGTTGATTTTGTTGCAAATGGTGAAATCTTTGTGAACAATATGTCTGTAGCCATTTTAGAAAACAATATCTTACACGTAGCGATAACACAAACGGACGGCTTCGGAAGTCCTGCACAAGGCATTGTCGGTTCTTTGATTGCTCAGGTTAAATCTGATGCAACTCCAAATGCGGAGGCGTTGATGTTACAAGGTGTTTCTGTCATGAATACAGCAGAGGTTGCCTTTCCTATTGATGTTGCCACTCCTGTAGAAGCTTCGGTTACTACTGGTACGGATAATACTTGGGCGAATGGTATTGAGATTTACCCTCAGCCAGCATCAAGTCAATTATTCATCCAAGCAGGTACGACTGACTTGACGAATGTCACGCTCTATGATGCAGCAGGAAGAGTTGTTTTATTGAACAATGCACCGAGTGCTTTGACTACGATTAATACTGCTTCTTTTGAAAATGGTATCTACATGCTTTCTTTGGAAAGTGCGGAGGGTACTGCGATGAAGAAGGTTGTTGTGATGAAGTAAGTTTAGCTTACTATTTCATGTAAATGAAAGCGCCTTCTCTCAAAACTGAGAGAAGGCGCTTTTTGTTTGTAGGATGTTCTGTATTTCTCCTTTTGGTAGAGGATGAAATCGGAGGATACTCACGAGGTGACTCAAAGTCACCTTGTGAGTAAAAGCAATGCATCAGTCGTTTTACCCACTACCCTCTTTTTAATATTTTTTATCTTCTTTTATTTTTCCTAGCCAAGGCTGCGCAGAGGCTTCCGTGATTTCTACAGCGTGTAGTTTAGCTGTCAAAAAACCCACTTTGACAATTAACAGTACATAATGTGTTTTGCCTGCTTCCACATTGACTTTAGATGTCAGTGTTTTTGCTTTATGCTTTTTACCATAAAATTGAGTTGAAAATTCATGCTCCCCCGCCTCTACAGAGTGTTTAGTAAATCGCTTATTATTGATTTTAGAGGCTAA
>CALDUB010000068.1 GCA_937923465.1 uncultured Saprospiraceae bacterium | reverse complement strand
CCGAATAGTTTCACTTCTAATCTCTCCTCTCCTACTTTGACCGATGCCGGTCAGTACACTCTCATTGCTGATGCTGGTAATAATTGTACGGATACTTTTTTGCTGAATATTCCAATTGATACTATTGCTCCTGATATTACGACAACAGGAGGAATACTAAGTTGTGGTGTTCCACAAATTCAATTGAGTAGCTCAAGTACCAGTACGATTGACGAGTACATTTGGACAAGTCCGACAGGCATTGTTTTTAATGAAGCCAATCCTTTGATTACAGAAGCGGGATTATATAATCTCCAAGTTTTTGCACCGAACGGCTGCACAAATCAAACAACTGCCTTTATCACCGCTGATACTCTGACTCCTCAGATTTCTTTAAGTGCTTTATCGCTCGATTGTGACCAGCCGACAGGTAATTTTAATCCAACAATTAATCCCGCAGGAGGAAATTATACTTGGACTGGACCAAACAGTTTTACTGCCAACATCCTTAACCCTCTTATTGATGCCGCAGGAGAATATTCTCTAAGCGTAATATCCAATAACGGCTGTAGTAACAGCACAAATATTACGGTAACGGATAATAGTACGAGTCCTGATGTCATTGTTGTCGGAGGAAATCTTTCTTGCGATGAGCCTACGATTACTCTACAAACAGAAAGCACTCAAACTGATTTGACCTATTCGTGGACAGGCCCGAATGATTTTATTTCGGACCAAGCGCATCCAACGATTACCGAAGCTGGTGACTACTTTTTAAGCGTGACGGACAGCGGCGGTTGTACTTTTGAAACGACAACAACGGTAGGTGGGTCAAGCGAAACGGTAGAATTGACATTGAGCAGCACAATAATTTCTTGTAATAATCCGAGTGTAGAAATTCAAAGTAGCTCTCCTGATGAGAACTTGACATTTGTATGGACGGGTCCTGATAATTTCAACTCTACAGCAGCTAATCCTTTTGTGACAATCGGCGGCGATTATTCTGTAACGGCAAGCTCACAAGGAGGTTGTAGTACGACTGAGATGATTAGTATTGAAGCCGATACTCTTGCTCCCGACGCGACAGCAGTTGGAGGTATATTAACTTGTGTTTCAACAAATGTACAGTTAACTGGAAATAGCACAACTACTGGTGTTGCTTATGCTTGGACGGGACCGAATTCATTTACAAGCACAGCACAAAATCCAATTGTAGCAGAAGGTGGTGCATATAATTTGACAGTAACAGCAAATAACGGATGTACAGAGATTGAGGTAGCTAATGTAATTGAAGATACAATTCCGCCAACTGCTAATGCAGGAGCAGATTTTGAATTAAATTGTGAAATGCCCGAAGCAAATCTACAAGGAAATGCTAATGCGGGCGGCAGTACTTATTCTGTGCAATGGTTTACCGATGACGGAAGTATTACCAACAATCCACAAGTTCTTTCTCCTTCAATTGACAGAGGAGGAACTTACATAATGGAAGCTATAAATGCAGATAATGGTTGCACTACATCAGATACCATCGTCATCACAGAAGCTCCGAATATTTTGAGATATATAGTACCAACAGTAATGCCTCCTTCTTGTTTTGGGGCAGAAGACGGACAAATTTCGATAGACAGTATCTTTGGTGGCACGCATCCTATTTATTTCAGTGTAAATTATTCTACACTTACTACGGAAACTTTGACAGAAAATCTTGGTGCGGATACTTACTACATAGTCGCAGCAGATGCAGCAGGATGTTTTTTAGAAATGGAAATTGAATTAGAAAATCCTTCCTTTTGGAGTGTTAATATAGGTGGAAATACAAACATCGCGCAAGGCGATAGTACTCAACTAAACACTGATATCTCAATCGTATCCGTTCCTGTCGAATCTATAGAATGGCTACCAGCAGAAGATTTAAGCTGCTCTGACTGTCCTAATCCTATCGCTTCGCCAAATAAAACAACAACTTATACCATTCAAGTCACAAATGCTGACGGCTGTATCGTCTCAGATAAAATTACCATAACAGTCAACGGAGAGGACAATCATGTCTATATTCCAAATGCTTTTTCTCCAAACGGAGATTTAAGCAATGATGCTTTTACGGTTTATTCAGATGAAATGGTGACGGAAGTTCTTTCATTAGAAATATTTGACCGTTGGGGGAATGAGCTTTTTGCAGCACAAAACTTTCTTCCTAATGATGATACTAAAGGTTGGGATGGAAGATATCAAGGGAAATATTTGGATACTGGGGTTTATATCTATCAATGTATCCTCCAATATGATAATGGTCAAACCGCAGTATTTAAGGGAGATGTGAGTTTGTTTAGATAATTTAATTATGTCCAACAACTTAGGGATAAAATAATGAATCCATTTTTTCATGAAGAGGAGGCAACCGTTCAAAAAAAGACCTCGTATAGGCAAATATACAAGCAATGGAAGACGAAAATACTCAATTAAATAACATCCTCGAAGATTGTCGAAATGGCAATCGCAGCGGACAAAAACAGCTCTATGAGTTGTTTTATAGTTATGCAATGAGTGTTTGTTTGCATAATTCTAAGAACAGAGAAGAAGCGGTAGAAATACTGAATGACGGATTTTATAAAGTATTCAAAAACTTAGACCAATACCGAAAAGGGACACCTTTTAAACCTTGGTTTCGAGCAATATTAGTGAATGCTTCGATTGATTATTTCCGAAAATTCAAAAAATATACTGATGTAGCGGCTGATAGTTTTGTAGAAGAACCGCAGGAAAATTATTCGGGTTTAGATAATTTGGCTTATGAAGAATTAATTATTCTCATCAATCGTCTGTCACCAGCTTATCGAATGGTTTTCAACTTGTATGTTATAGAAGGTTTTTCACATCCTGAAATAGCTGAAAAACTGGGAATTAGTGCAGGAACGAGTAAGTCTAATTTGGCGAAGGCAAGACGTAATTTACAAGCCTTTATCGCAGCCGAACAAACAGTCAAACAGTCCTAAAATGGAAAATAATTTTGATAAAGACATCAGAGATTTGCTAAACAATCCACCAGACTTTGTGCCTGGTGCGTTTGATTTTGCAGCTTTGGAGAGTAGATTAGATGCTCCCAATGTCGCGGCGGTACAAGAGCCTGCTGCTACTCAGAGTCGCGGAATGTGGTGGGCTGTTAGTTTACTACTTTTAGCTTTATTGAGTGGAGGAACTTGGTTTTGGATGCAATTAGACGCTGCCAAACAAAAGGTCTCAGATTTAGAACAACAGTTAGCAGTTAAGACTACTTCTGAAAAAACGGAAAATCACCAAATCGTAACAATTTATGATACGGTCTATCAGACCGTTACTATTCTGCAAAAAGAAACAAGACCTTCTACATTTGACTCTAATCAAAAAGACTCTAATCGTTCATCTTTTTCGGAATACTCTTCGGAAATTGCAAAAACAAATAACCGCACATTAAATCAAGAAAACTCCACTGCTCTTTTTAAAAACAACACAAATTCTACTATTTCAAAAACATTTATTGATAAAAACGATATTCCACGAATATTATCTCTTACACCACAGGCTTTGACTATTTCCCAAAATATTTCACTTAATGCCTTCGGTCTTACCGTAGCAGAGGAGCCTTTACGAAAGAAAAAAGGTATTAATCTCTGGGCTATGGTACGTCCGCAGTCTACTCAAATCGGTGCGAGCTTCAATCCTTGGAATCGTTTTATGATAAACGGTCAGATTCGTAAGAGTAGCAA
>CALDUB010000067.1 GCA_937923465.1 uncultured Saprospiraceae bacterium | reverse complement strand
TTTGTGGATGATTTTGCTGTAACTCTTAGCGAAATCATCCACAAACTCTATTTGAAAACTGGTGGTTCTCAAATTTTGATGTGTGGATGATTAGTGGTTATCATAAAATCTTACCAACCGATTTCATATGGAACCTTCTCGAGTAAAGGTAAGAACTGAAAGCTAAAATAGACTGTGATTTTTTTGATGCGTTTGCCCTAGTTTTTATTAAATTTCAGTTTTTTAAAAGGAGTTTTGCCAAACGGTAAAACTCCTTTCTTACGTGTTAGACTTTATTTTCATCGTTAAAATCCTTGATATCATCGAATTTTGTTGCTTTTCGCTCTTTCATCCGTCATATTTGAGGAAAGAAACAACTAGGGGCTTTTAAGTGTTTAAGAGTAGAGAGTCAAGGTAAGTCTAATATCTAAAGTCCAACATCTAAAATCTCAAAAAAATGAGCATCAAAAAGAAAGTAACAGATATGGCTGCAAAAAGCCTTAAAAATACAATAATGGGAGAAAGTGAAAAAAATACAAAAGATGGTACTGCACGTGGTAAACATGCAGATACAATCGTACGAAACCATGTGATTTGGTCAATGGGAGCAGGGTTTATACCTGTTTTAGTAGCAGATATATTTGCTGTTTCGGCATTGCAATTAGATATGATACGCCAATTATCGCGTGTGTATGACATTGATTTTTCGGAGACACAAGGTAAAGCTTTAGTGACGTCTTTGACGAGTTCTACACTTGCAAGACTTACGGCGGGGAGTATTGTCAAATTGATACCGGGCATTGGTTCTTTGATTGGTGGCGCGACAGTTTCTGTATTTGCGGGAGCGTCTACTTACGCACTGGGTGAGGTGTTTAAGAAGCATTTTGAAAGTGGCGGAACAATTTTGGATTTTGACCCAGCACGCTTGAAAAAAGTATACAAGGAGAAATTTGAAAAAGGGAAAAAAGTAGCAAAAGAAATGCGTAAAAAGCAGGAAGAAGCAGAAAAAGCCGCTGATATTCCTGTGCCAGATGAAGCTGCTTATGTAGAGATTATCGAAAAGCCAGCCGTTCCTGTGGTGTCAATGGAAGAGACTGCGGAGGAAAAAGGACGTCGAATATTAGGTAAACTGAAGGAAATCTCTGAAATGAAAGATAAAGGGATATTGACAGAAGAGGAGTTTGAAAAAATGAAAGATAAATTGATTGCTCAGTTTACGGAGTAAGTATTTCAATTGTTAATAAAGGATTCCTTTTTCAGGATTTCAAAAGAAAAAGCCAAGAATGCAATTGCAATCTTGGCTTTTTTTAATTAACGTTTTGTTTATTTTAACCTTTATTCGGTATCTCATTTGGTAAACAAGAAAGTTTATAAGCTTTCTTCTGTCGTTGATTTTTTAATTACATTGACCTTTCCATCGTCTCCATATAGCTCACGTGATTTTTTATTATATGCCAAAGCTGCTTCTTCTGGAGTGTCAAACATTCCAATATGGACAGATTTGCGATTAATAGAAATCACAGCACGATAACGGTTGTTTTCTTTGTAAACACCTGTATATCCTGCTTTGCTACTGGTCTTACGTTTACGACTGGCTACCGCTCTAGAGCGATATTCCAGATTTTCTAGCCTACAATCTAATTTATTACCGTTCTTTGCGCCGACCAAGTTTTTCGCTTGGCTTTTGTCCGACTTCAAATACTTTTCAGCAACTAATTTATGTAGGTAGATTGTTTCCGTTTTATATCCACCGTCTGCTTTTTTCCACGTTTTTTGGAAAACAGCACAACCGCTGGAGTGACGACGTAGGTTGTTGATAAAATCAACGCGCTTCAAATAAGCATCCGTGGTTAACCAATCATAGACATCATCATCTAGAAGCACGTGGTCATCCGCGTTCTTTAATTTTACTTTGTAAAGCACGTTCTAAAAGTTTGTATTGTTAAAAATAAGGTTATTGTGGTTTAGGAGAGGCTACGGGAAGCGTTTTATGCTTGCATCGGCGAAGATAACGAATAAAATACCGTAATGAAAAATGAATTGGCGACAAATTACTAATTTTTTTGCTATATATTACATTTTTTTTTGTTTATTGATGTACACAGATTTCTCGTTTTTTGTTTTGTTATTATTTTTATTATTTAATCATAATATTATGATTTTCAGTTTGTTAGGTGTTTTTTGTATTTGTTTTGAGTTCTTTTTTTTCTGAAAAACCCATGTCACAAATTACGTAAAATCTGGCAAGAGATAAGTGAAATAAAAACACATTTAATCACCTAAAATTGGTATTATAAATACTATTAATCGTCTTTTAAAATAAATTAATGTATGAACATTAAATATCATAACAATTATATGCGTCGGTGCTTTGATTTAGCTCGACTAGGGGCAGGATTTGTTAGTCCTAATCCAATGGTCGGTGCTGTAATTGTGTATAATGACCAAATTATAGGAGAAGGTTGGCACCAAGTATACGGCACAGCTCATGCAGAGGTGAATGCTGTGAGTAGTGTTGAAGAGGAAAATCGACAATATTTATCGGAATCTACCATGTACGTCTCATTAGAACCCTGTTGCATTTACGGAAACACACCTCCTTGCTCTAATTTAATTATTGAAAACAAGATACCAGAGGTTGTTATTTCCTGTCTGGATGCAACACCTGGAGTCGCAGGAAATAGTGTGAAACTATTAAAAGAGGCAGGGGTGAAGGTGACGACTGGAGTATTAGAAGAAGAAGGAAAAGAGCTAGCTGCATTTCGAAATACTTTTGCGGGGAAAAATCGCCCTTATATCATCTTGAAATTTGCACAGTCAGCAGACGGATTTATTAGTAAAGAAGGCGAACAAACGTGGATGACAAATCCTTACTCTAAGCGCCTCACCCACAAATGGCGCGCAGAGGCTGATGCGATACTAGTAGGCACCAACACCGCAAGTATTGATAATCCACAGCTAAATAGTCGTTTATGGTCAGGTATGCCTCCTTTGCGTATTGCTATAGACCGAACGATGAAATTAGACCAAAATTTGCACTTGTTTGATGATGAGCAGCCAACTCTTATCATGACTGAAAGTGCGGTAAATATCATGGGGTTTGAACGTACTCAGTTTATTCCATTAGATTTTTCTGAGAATATACCACAACAAATCACAGATACTTTGGCGCAAGGCAAGGTAACTTCTTTGTTAATAGAAGGTGGTGCGCACACTCTACAATCTTTTATTGATGCTAATTTGTGGGACGAAGCGCGTATCTTTAGCGTAGAGCAAAGACTGGGTGCAGGAATTAAGGCGCCAAGCTTGACTGGTGAAACAGTTAATACTCAGAAGATACTTTCAGATACTTTAACAGTTGTCAAGAATCGATGTTAAACTTGCTTTAAATCCATGATTTTGTACGATAAAAAATAGTGGGAAACAGTTTATATTATGCAACTTTGCGTGATAGTTAAATGAAAGAGAACGTTGAAAATTATAAGTCTAACGTCTAATATCCAATGTCTAATATATTTTAGCTAACATCTAATCTAGAAACTGTCAATAAAAATGAGAAAAATAAATTTTGCTTTGCTTATTGTGTTGTCTTTAATTGCTTTTACTTCGTTTATTTATAAAATGGAGTCAAAGGCGCATAAAGCTGATTATTCTTCTGACAAAATCGCTTGGTTGACTTGGGAGGAAGCTATGGAAATGAACGAAAAGGCACCTCGAAAAATAGTCGTAGATATCTACACAGAGTGGTGTGGTTGGTGCAAGCGTATGGATGCTTCGACATTTGCACAGCCGGAGATTGCAGATTATATTAATGCTAATTATTACGCCGTGAAGTTTGATGCAGAGCGCAAAGAACCTATTGTTTTTAAAGGTAATACTTATAATTTTGTATCAAATGGAAAACGAGGTTATCACGCATTAGCAGCAGAGATAACGGGCGGCATGTTAAGTTATCCAACGACAGTTTTTTTAGATGAAGAAATGAATGTGATACAAGCTATAAAAGGCTATAAAGACGCCAAGTCTTTTGAGCAGATAGCCACTTACTTTGGTGGTAATAATCATAAAAAAACACCTTGGGAAAGTTATCAGAAATCATACAGACCTATTGCTATTCCAGTGAAAAATTAAGTTTCGTTCTCTGACAAATCACGGGATTTGTCAGAGAACCTTAAGTTTTATGAGAAAAGATTCAGAAAGAGGAAAATCGTTTGGTACGGTTTTCCTCTTTTTTGGTTGATTGGATTACTTTTGTGGTCGATAACTCCCTAGCTTCCTGAAGGGCAATGTCGTTGAATTAATGGCTCTGTTGTTTTTTAAATTCAAACTCAAGCTCAAATTCAAATTCAAAACGGCTCTAAAATCTTGAATTTGA
>CALDUB010000066.1 GCA_937923465.1 uncultured Saprospiraceae bacterium | reverse complement strand
TATTTTTTCACTAAAACCATCATCCCACTCGCAGGCACAGATACTTTTCCAGATTTAGAAGTTCCCATCCCATTTTCATTCACCTCACTTCCTTTAACTTTCATTTCCCAGATACCTGTCGGTAGATTTACCTTTTCGTCAGACAAATTTCCATTATAAATGACAAAAATATCTTTCCAGTCATCACCAGTCGCGGCGCCGTTTAATTGATAAGCAATTAAATTATCTTTTTCCAAAGGTGTGAAACGCAAATTCTTTTGGATGGCATCAGTCGTGCGCATCCGAAAAGCTGGATGATTTTTGCGCAAAGTTATCATTTTTGCTACAAAATCAACTGTATTTGGAAATTCAGAAATACGATTCCAATCCATCAAGTTGATACTATCAGGACTTTGATAGCTATTTTCTTCTCCGTCTTTAGTTCGACAAAACTCAGAACCAGCATGTAAAAACGGTACTCCTTGCGATGTCAAAACAATACCTAGAGCTAATTGCTGCATATTTTCACGTTGTGCTGCGGTTGCCTCTGGAATCGAATTAATTAATCTATCCCAAATCGTATGATTATCGTGACAACTTGCATAAACTACACATTGAGTGGGTTGAGGAGCCCAAGCGAAATCAGTGTAATTTACTGCTTTGTAGTCGATTTGAGGATGTTGTGTACCTCCAATGACTCCAAATTTGACACTTTCTACTAAGTTTGGTTCGCCACTAATAAATGCTTTTGCATTTTGTGTGAAAACATGTCCTTTTATACCGTCGCGTGCTTCATCACTAAAAGCTGCCACTGATTTTAATTTTGGTACATTATGTTTCAAAGCACGCAAGGAGTCGGGTAGGGGAGAGCCGCCAGCTGTCCAACCTTCACCATAAACGAAAATGTCTGAGCGTATTTTTTGTAATTCTTCTGTGACTTGATTCATGGTTTCAATGTCATGAATGCCCATTAAATCAAAGCGAAATCCGTCTAGATGGTATTCCGTCGCCCAATATTTGACAGAATTGACGATAAATTTGCGCACCATCTCTCGTTCAGATGCTGTCTCATTGCCACATCCGGATGCATTCGAAAAACTTCCATCCTCATTATAACGATAGTAATAACCAGGAACGGCTTTATCAAAAACCGAATTTTCACTGATACCAGTGTGATTATAAACAACATCTAAAATGACCCCGATGCCTGCATCATGTAAGGCTTTGACCATTTGCTTGTATTCTTTGACACGAACGCTTCCATCTTTGGGATTGGTGGAATAAGTACCTTCTGGAACATTGAAAAGATGTGGGTCGTAGCCCCAATTATAATTGTATTCACTTTCTGGTTTGGTTTCGTCGATACTCCTGAAGTCAAAAGATGGCAAAATGTGTACATCCGTTACGCCCATTCTTTTTAAGTGCGCGATACCAGTTGGAATACCGCTTGCTGTTTTAGTATTCATTTCTGACAAACCTAAAAACTTCCCTTTATTCTTGATACCCGAGTCCTCCGAAATACTCATATCACGCACGTGTATTTCATAAATGACCCGGTCATTTGGTGATTTATAAGTAGGGTTTTTATCATTTTCCCAACCAGTAGGATTTGTTTTTGCTAAATCAATGATTTGAGACCGTTCGCCATTGCGACCACAAGCCACAGAATATGGGTCAGCCGTTGCTTCTAAGGTCTTTCCATCTTGCGTGACAGTATAAGTAAAATACTTACCTGCCAAATCTCCCTTTTCCGACCATGTCCATACACCTTCTTCACCTCGTTTCATTTCAAAACTTTTAGAAGCAGGCTCTTTTATGTCTTTATTGTAAAGGTCGAGCTGGACTGATTGTGCCCCTGGAGACCAAAATTTAAAGACTGTTTTTTCGGGAGAATAGTTCATTCCCAAGTCGCCTCCATTGTAAATGGGATACTCATCTATAGAAGCAAAAGTTGTTGGCACAGGCTCGGTACATTTTATGAGAAAAAGTGAAAAGAAAAGAGCGATTGAAAGTAAACGCATAATTTTTTATTTGAAAAGTCAGAATAACTGATGCCAAAGGTAAATGAAAATTGGAGTTTTTGAGGAAGTTGCTGTTGAAAAAGGATGTGATTAGTATTTTCTTGATTAAAACTATAGTTTCTATGTCTGTTAAACTTTACTTTATTATAGTTTTCTTTCAATATTTTAATAAAAAAGTATAATTGGTTTCCTCATTTACTAATTCTAGTTAACAAAGAAAGTTACTATCTTTGCAAAAATAATAAAGCAAAAAATGAGCAAGCCAATACCTTATCAAAATGGGGTAATAAATATGATAGAAGAAAACAAAGAACGCTACGTTTCTTTGAATGACCTCTGCGATGGCAATAGTATTGGCAAAAACGTCATTCGGTCTTGGTTACGAATGAGAGCTACTCTGGAGTTTTTAGGAAACTGGGAAGGAATGCATAATCCAAAATTTAATCTACCTGCCTACGACACCATTATGCTCAATTCTCGCAAGCCCCAATTCGACCTTAAAATAACGGACTGGTTGAAAAAAACGGCGGCAATAGGAATATTGAGAAAAAAAGAAGGGAGCATTACTCATACTTATGCGCATCCTGATGTCGCTTTGGAGTTTGCCAGCTTTTTAAGTCCAAATTTCCGTATTTATCTTTTTAAAGAATTTCAAAGACTAAAAGAAGAAGAGAAGGAGCAGACTGACTATGATTTGAAATGGTCGGTGCGGAGAGAGTTATCAAAAATTAACTATCGCATTCATGCTGAGGCTGTCCGAAAATATATACCGCCAAAGATTGATGATTTAGGCAAGAAAGTCACTATGGCTTCTGAAGGTGATTTACTGAATATCGCCCTTTTTGGAACGACTGCAAAAGAATGGCGTGTAAGAAATAGCGAAAAGAAAGGGAACCTCCGAGACGATGCTTCATTAGAACAATTAACTGTTTTAGCCAATTTAGAAAACTTAAATGCTTATCTCATGGAGCATGGTTTTGAACAAGATGAACGTTTAGAATTACTGAACAGAGAGGCGATAAAGCAAATGGAATTATTACTCTCTTACGATGCAGTCAAGGGTTTGGAGGATTTAGGAAAAGGGGATGATACTAAGCTATTAAATCCATAAATTAAGTAACGATGAAACTAAAAACGGTCTGTTCTCTTTAAGAAAACAGACCGTTTTTAGTTTGATTCTCTGACAAATCCTCCCGTTGTACGGGACAATCACTGCTTGTCCTGCAACGCGGGAGGATTTTTCAAAGAACCAGAAAATTTAATACTTACTAATGATAAAACTATTCTAGCTTACAATGTACTATGATACAGTTTCATAGCGATAAACGGCACAAAGTGGTGTTGTAATCTGAGGCATTTCCTCTTTGCTAACCACATACACATCGCCACCATTTAGATAAGTATATTTTGCAGCAGTATTTAATAATTCCTGATTTTCGGAAGTCATTTCGTCTGCCAATTCTACAGTTTGAGTAGCAGCATTTACTGTCCCGTAATACTTTTCAGAAGAATCAACAAATAAAGTATCAACACGTTGGTTAATCGCTGCAGGGATAATATTAATTACAGACATATCTCCTTTTCCTTCTGATAGGTAAGCATTAAAATCTTCTAATGCTTTATGCTTTTCAGCACTAAAGTGTTCTGATAATTCATCTAAACCAGCATGGTGCAGGTCTGTCGGAGACATATTATCTGGATTGCCACCAATGTGTTTGTCAGAAATATATTTATACTGAGAAATTTTCCGATAAATAGGTACCAAATAATCCACACTAGCGATAATCATCGGTACTTTTTCGTCATGCAGCATTTGCATTAAGCCGCTATCAATAGCACGGAAATATTCTTCTAGCCTCGCATTCTCAACATCTTTTCCTGCGCCTTGTCCATGGAAAACAGAACCTCCAGTACTACTTCCTGCATGGTGTTGCAGCTTAGTCTCGGGGTCATCGTAATATTTTAGAGCTTCTGCACGGTCAGCAGGAACTAAATCCTCAATAATAACAGGGTAAATTCCTGTACTACGTCCTTCGAAAAAGCGTATTTCATTTTGACTCAATGCTAGAATGAAGAAACGTTCTTTCGAATTCAGTTCTTTTAATAAAGGTAAAACGTAATATTCGTTCCCTACAAAAGTATAATTCTGTGTTTCAATTGGAAGATTGAAATATTGGAAATTGTCCTTAGATATAAATATTGCTAAGGTATCAGATTGGCTATGTAGAAAATCTTGATTCTCTGTTAATTCTGTTGCGGCACTTAAAAAGTCATCAGCTTCTTTATCTGAATGTCCTATCGATTTGAGTTTGTTGTGTACTTCTTTTATCGCATTTTTCAGTTCAATTCGGTCCTTTTCTACCTGTCCTGCCCGGTGTGTAGACACATAAATAGATATACAAGTTTGGTCTTCTACGGTGGCTAATTCTTTAAATATTTTGTCGGTAATCATAATATAATTTTGGTTAGAAATTTAAATTGTCTTGTTGATACAACGGTCGAGTGCCCCGTGTGTTCGTTGTGAAAATTAGTGAAGACTGTGAATCTGGTGTGATTTTTTTAAAATAACCCTCCGACAAATTGAACTAAATTAATCATTAACCAAATACAAACGACAAATAATAAAACCAATATTATCAATACAGGAATGACTACTTTCCAGATGCTTCCTTCATACTTTCCTTCCGAGTAATGTTTCTCTAAAAGATGATAATTTCGGCGGTTTGACTTATAGAAAAGGTCGAAAATGTCTCCAAAAACAGGAATGCTTCCTACTGTTGTATCTAAAGCTATATTTCCTAGCATTTTGCCAATGACCTGTCCACTTACCCCATGTCTTGCCATGGTCAGTACCAAACCAGAAGAAAAAAGGAAACTTAAAATATCTCCAGCAAAGGGGACCAGTCCAATGATGAAATCTACCCCAAATCGAATGTTAGTACCTGGAATACGAAATCTTGAATCTAAGAGTTTTGAATAAGTATCTAATCCGCGCAATTGCGCAGGTACAGGTTTGTTGTCTTCCATTTTGCTAAGTTGTTATTGTATTATTAAATATTGGGACTTTATATAATCAAAGGCGTAGATAAGAGACATGTTCGATAAACTAGATGAAAGTATAAAATGAACATCGAGAAAAAACGTCCGTTCTATCGACACAAGTTAATTTATTACGAAGTACAATAGACCTTTTTTTGAATACTTCCAAACCAAATCAAAATATAAAGATGACTCAGACATTAGAAACGCAACCAATCCAGACAGCCGTTAACCGTGGTGATGAATTCGAACAAAAATCCTCTAGCATCATCAAAAAATATACCTTAGCATCTGCTGCTGCGGGTCTAATTCCCGTCACAGGTATCGATATTCTTGGCTCATCTGCTGCTCAATTATTTATGATTCGTGAGTTGGCTCAGTTATACTCTGTAAGCACAGATGACCTAACTCAGACTGCAATTTATAGCGCATTGGGAAGTACAATAGCAAAGTTGGGTACTAATTTAGTAGTATCAATACTTCCTGGTAGCGGGTCAAATTTAGCAGGAGCAGCCGTCGCAGGTATATATACAGCTACAGTAGGTGAATTTTACAAACTTCACTTTCGTGACGGAGGTACTTTAGATGATGTGAATATCGGAGACTTTGCTAATTATTTTGTTGAGGAAGTGCAGAGAGGGGATATAAATATGAGTACTTTCACTAATCCCACATCACTTTTATCGCATTTGAGTTAGGAAATATAGAGTTATTTACCCCTCAAATGACAAGAACCGAATTCTTCACATATGAGGAATTCGGTTCTTGTGATTCTAATAAACTTTATTCTTTTAGACAATCAACTCCCCATTATCATCCGTCGTCAAGACATCTGAAAAATAGTCGAAAAACGGACGCATTCCTAAGTAAGTCCGCACAGCCTCATCCAAGAAACTTTCAGAAAGAACTTCCTTATCTGTGAAATTTCTACCGACGATAAAAGACTTGTGACGAATTAAATCAATAGCAGGGTGGTCTTTTGCAAAATTACGGGGCGCTGTTTTTAATTTATTACCGCCCATTTCTCCAAATAATTCTTGAAAAGTAGGGTGGGCAATAATTTCACGAAGAGGCACATCGTCTGCCGCTATTTCTTTACGAATTCTTAATAAGTCATCTTTTTCCGGTTGAAAAAAACCACCACCAACAAAATTCTGCTCAGGTTGGACATTCATATAATAACCGCCGCGCAATAATTTTGTCGCACGCTGCATTCCTGCCGCAAAATTAATTTTGTAAGGCTGTTTATCTTTCGAAAAACGGACATCTCTATAAATTCTAAAGACTTTTGCTTTATTGCCTTCTATCTCATCATGAAAACTCATCTTATTGACGACGGCTTCCATGAATCCCTTGTAATCTTCTAAAGCCTCCTGATAAACAGG
>CALDUB010000065.1 GCA_937923465.1 uncultured Saprospiraceae bacterium | reverse complement strand
TTCAGATTGTTTAATGACTTCATTTTTCTTAAACTCAACCTCGTCACATAAGGATGCAAGTTTCTGCCACGACTCAATAGGTGCATTATAGTATTGGTCGAATGATTTTTTCAGTATTTCGGCAAGCATTTATTTGTGTTTTAACCTTGGAAGATATTTCTAGTTTATTTAAGGACATAAGATAGCTTGAATGGATGCTTCATGATGTATAATGATTTGGCAAAGTATCGATTATATGTGCTTTTCAAGAGTATTCTAATTTTAATATTGCTTAAAAAAAGGGGTTCTCTGACAAATCCCCCCGTTGCACGGGACAAGCGGTGAAATGTGATTGAGAAAAAAGGAAAGGACGTTCAGAAACAATCTGAACGTCCTTTTTTATGTCTTAAAGTTCCTATACTAAAGAAAAAATATTTATCAAGTATGCAGACCTAATTAAATTCAACCAGCTTCTTACTGCTTCATAAAAATTTCTACTTGTCCATTCTCAAACTCAAAAATATACATTCCATTAGATAAATCACCTATTGAAACTACATTTTCGCCTTCTGCTAATGATAGACTTTTCACTACTCTCCCGTAAAAGTCTTTTACATTTAATCTTGTCTGTGTTGTCAAGTTCACCGTAACGACTGAAGAAGCTGGATTCGGATACATTATTACTTCTTTATCTCCTTCACGAAATAAAAATAGGAACAATACAATAAATATGTTATCAAATCTACCTTTCACCTAACACTATACTTTCTTTTCACAATAAAAACTAACAATTATAACTAAACTAAAAAGAGTCATCCCAAATCTTCAAGATGAAAATTTGGAATGACTCCTTTTTTTGATTTATTAATCCAATAACAGACTAAAATATAAATCTCACCATCTTACTTCTCATAATCAAACCGATAAATCCGCCCTGGCGCGCCATTCTTCCCTTCATTAGAAACATACATCGTCCCGTCCTTCGTAAAACAAATCCCTTCTGGCTGACAGTGAATTGATTTTTCTAATTTCTCTACATGCAAAAGTTTACCCGTCGGACTCAATATACCCATCATTTTTCCTTTGGAAGACAGAATATAAATATCTCCTGTACGTGGATTTACAGCAATCGCGGAAGCTGCAAAAGCAAAATCTTCTGGATTTTCAGAAAAGTGCTCTTTCATTTTTTTGTAGCGATGTACATGCTGGTTATTCTCTAAATAATATAGGAAATCTTTGAGACGCAAAGTATAAACGGGTTTCTCTACTAGAGTACGCGTTTTTAGATCAAAAGCGTAAATTGATTTTTCTAAAGAAAGTTCTTCTGACGGTTCTCCGACTTCTTTACAACTCAAGAGTAAACGCTCATTCTTCTTGTCATATGCTAAGCCCTCTACATCATATTCTTTATTGAGTGATGTCGTAAATTTAATAGTCTGTTGATGTTCACCACCAAAATCATGTACTTCGTAAATTTTACCATTACTCTTCACTACAAACACACTGTTACCAACCATCTCGACACCTTCGTAGTCTCCTTCTTTATAGAAATTATAATCGCGTTCAATCTCTCCCGTTACTTTATTGATGATATATATTTCACCGTCCTCGTCCTGAATAGCAACTAGTTTACTCTCATCTGGAGTCATAGAAAGACCCGATATTTCTTCTAATTCTTCTGGCAAAGCGATAGTTAAGGCTGGGGCTTGCATATTATAATGCAGGCGAAAGTCATGCGTAGATACTTCGATTGCAGGAATAACGGGTTCGGAGGGTTGCGCAAAAGTAAAATTTACTAGAAAAAGAAGAACTAAAGAAAGGGAATATTTCATACTTGTGTTTTGAATGGTCTAAATAACTTACTCACCGTTCAGTTCCTCTAATCGTTGCTGAAAAAGGTGCTGTGGTGTTTCTTGATGTAAAGAACTATATAACGCTAAAGCAGTCGTTCTATGTATATCTGATGTGGAAATCTTATGTAATTCGTACAAAACAGCAGCTTTCTCACTGTCTTCTAATTCTGTTTTGAGCAAGGCTCTTAGTATTTCTCGCGCAGCGTCAGTATGTTCATTTGCAATGTGGAATTGGGCTGTCAATATTTTTGCTCCAAAGACTAAGTCGTGGTTACCTAATTCTTCGGCAATTCCTTCCGCTTCTTTGATAAGCGAAAGAGCTTTTTTAGATTGCTTTAAGGCGATTAATACTTCTGCTTTTTCTAAGAGACTTTCTCCCAAAATTAACAAATTACTAATCCCTCTCGAAATTTCAATGGCTTGGTCATAGCAATGAATAGCTTCGTTATATTCTTTTTGATTGTAGAATATATCACCCAAAGTATTAACTGCTTTCGCCATGCCTTTTTGGTAACCTAACTCAGTACAAAGTGCCAAATTCTTTTCCATGAATTCCTTCGCCTCGGCAAATTCTCCTTGAATATTCAACAAGTCCCCTATCAAACCCAATGCAATTGAAATACCTTGTTTATCGCCTAGTTCTTCTGTGATTTTTAAGTCCTCTCGGAACAATTCCATCGCGCGTTCATAATCACCTTTGCGCTCGTAGACACTCCCCATACAGCCAATGGCGATAGAGGTCAATTGCTTATTCCCTAACTCTTCACAGAGTGCCAAACCATTTTCAAAGCAATCCAAAGCGGGGTCATAGTCACCTTTCTCCAAGAGGACAATTCCCATATTGGTGTAAAGAGTCGCCATGCCTTGTTTGTCGCCGTTTTCTTGGCAAATTTCGAGTTGGTCTCGCTGCCAGCGGATACCTTCGTCGTAGTCGCCTTGGTTCATATAGGTAAGACCAAGATTCGCTACGATTTGCGATTGCACAGAGGTATGCTCATGTAAACGACTGAGTTCAATACTGCGTTTAAAGAAGGACTTTGCCGCTTCGTATTCTCCTTGACGGAAGTTTAAGTTTCCAAGATTTCCATATACTTTTGACAGTCCACGTACATCATCTATTTTTTCTAAATAAACAGCTGCACGTTTTAAATGTAAAGCTGCCGCATCGTAATTTCCCTTCAACATCAATAAGTGCCCTAAACTATTTTGTGTCCGTCCACTTAATAAGTCATCTTTAATTTCCTCCGTCAATTTCAACGCCTCGGCGTAGTTATTTTGACATTTTTCCCACTGCCCCACCAATTCTAATACGGAACCTTTGCTTAATAATGCTTTTATTTTTTCTTCTTTTTTATCCGTCTGGTCTAATACACCCAGCAGTTTATCAAAGTAGAGTAATGCCTGTTCATTTTGAAAATTTCGACGCGAATAACCTGCCGCTTCAGCAAAATAATACTGCATTTTATCGGTCATTTCGGCTTGTTCATAATGAAAGGCCAAATCAACATATCGCTCTTCTAGATTGTCTTTATAAACTTTTTCTATCGCCTCAGCAATGTGTGCGTGCAGTTCTCGCAAACGTGCCCGCAACTGCATATCATACACTGCCTCGCGTAAAAGGGAGTGCTTAAAAATGTAGCGCAATTCATTCATCGCACGCCAAATTTGACCTTTTTCGGCAGATTCTATTTGTTCTTTTAGGACATTTGACGTATTGCCATTTTTCTCTCTAAAAGCCTCATTGAGTAATAAAACTTCTTGTAAGACTGGCACTTCAAACTCTCGCCCGATGACAGCAGCAGCTTTTACTGTTTCTTTCACTAAACGCGACAAACGGTCTATTCTTGCGGTCAAGACAGCATTAATAGAACTTGAAATTTTTATATTTTCATCTTTAATATTCCAGACGCCATCTTTCTTACTCAATAAGTCACTTTCAATAAAATACTCTAAAACTTGCTCTAAGTAGAATGGATTTCCACTCGTCGTGCGCTGTAATAAAGCTAAAGATTCTTCTGATACTGCTCCGTCTAATTGCTTTTCGGTAAACATCCGTATAGCTTTGAGAGAGAAAATATTCAAATCAAACTCAGTGACTGGAATATTTTGACTTTCAAATTCCTGATTAGGAATAATCCAAGGTTTTGTACCGTCATCAGCGTAGCGAGATGTGATGAGTAAAAAGATAGGAAGTCCTTCTATTTTACGGCTAAATTCACGTAAGAATGTCTTGGAAGAATCGTCATACCAGTGTCCGTCTTCTAATTCGATAACTAAGGGCGCAGTGTATGCCTCTGCAATGAAAAAATTGGAAAAAGTACGTAGTACATTACGATATCGCCCTTGAGCATCCAGTTTTTCCCAAAAGTCATCCACTGCGGGAATTCCTAACAATGCAGATAAAACAGAACGTGTCCGTTGTAAATCTCGCTGTATTGCTATTCCGTGTTTGCCCTCTATTCTATTTGTATCTTTTGCTAATCGACCAAAGGCAGTATTAAACAAATTAGCATTTCGCTCGTGGCTATTTTCTGTAGATTGAGAAAAGTAATTCTTAAAAAAAGTAATAAATGGATTAAATGGTTTTTTCAGTATCTGGTCCGCTGGACAAGTCATCCAGAGAATATTTCTTTGTTTTTGCAGACGCCCACGCAACTCAAAAGTTAAGCGACTTTTCCCTATCCCTGCTTCTCCAAAAACATAAGCCGTCTGTGGTTGACGCTGCGCAAATACATTTTCTACTATGTCTGTCAATGCGTTTATTTCGTCTTCCCGACCTATCATTTCGCTATCGTAGGCAGGTTGGACGGTCGTACTTCTGCCTTGTAAAAGATAAGTAGATATAGGTTCTTCAAAACCTTTGTAAGAGATAGCGCCTTTGTCTTGAAAACGGAAAAAACGACTGCGTTGCAATTCTTCATCGACAGATACTTCGCCCCAATTTGCATAAGACATGAGACGTGCTGAAAGATTAACAGTCGTCCCAACAGCAGCATACTGACAGCGTTCTTCACTACCGATAATCCCTGTATAGGCTGTACCCGATGTGATACCCACGCGAAAACGCAACGGTGTATTTTCCACTAATTCAGCAGTATTTTCTTGTAAGGCAGTCACAAACTCTAAGGCGCGTTCTTTATTATTTTCAAAAGAAACAGGTGCGCCAAAAAAGCCAACCATCACGCCGCCTTTATCACCAAAATCTACTTCTTTAAAATAACCCGAAAAATTATTTAACTGTTCCAATACGATGCTGGTAAAGTCATTTAATGCCGCATGATTTTCGACTCCTTTAAAAGAGATGAACACCGAAATGACATTACGGAACTCACCGCGTCCGTCAAATTTCATGACTTCCTTTGGCAGGAAACGTAGAAATGTGTTCTTGTCCGTTTTGAATTTAAATTCTTCTTGTGGGACAGGTAAATCGGGGAAATCACCTGGATTTTCCCACAAAAAATAATTAGAGTCTGCCATCTCTTTCAGCTCGACCTTATTATTATTTATCATTTTCGTGATAGCTGCATCAACTATTATCTGTTGTTGTTCTGCGTCTTTTTGCGCATTTGCACTACCATTTATGGCTTCTCCTCTAAAGTAAAATGTCTTATTTTCGCCACCGACTATCCCCCACTCTATATCTCCAAATGACAGTCCTATTTTCGTTCGAATTTTAAAGCCGTGAAACTCTATTTCTTCTCCATTCGTCCGCGCCCGTAGTCGCTTGGCTATTTCTAAAAACTCTTCAATATTGATTTTATCTTCTTCAAATATCGCGGTAAAAGCATCGCCCGCATAGTAAGGAATAAATCCGCCACGGCGATAAACCAGACGTACCATAGGACCAAAGATGTCATTGAGGATACTACTCAATTGCTCTGCCCCTACGTTCCCTCGCTTCATCAAGGTCTGTGTCAAATGCGTAAAACCAGACAAATCAATAAACATCGCATAGGCGCGTATGTGCCCGTGCGTTTGCTTTTCTTGAAAGCGTGTTTGGATGAAATGTGGTATTAGATTTTTCACTGGATAAATTGTAGATTGATTATTTTCAGTTGTTTACTAGTTAAAAAACATGTAAGTATTTCTACTTTAGGACTCTTGGGTTTCCCGTTCTGACTTGCTTTTTTTACCTCTTCTTTTCTACGTTTGCTTGCGTGAGTAAAAGGGCTTGCCTACAAAAGAAGCAAAAGAGCATTCCCGATTAAAATACGGGACAGGCTAAAAACGCACATTTTAGACATCCATGAACACTTAATAAAGCACAAAATAGAAGTACCCACTTTTGATGAATACATTATTGATGTGACTTCAATTTAGTTTTATAGATATTCAAACCTTAATTCTAGAGTCTTAATGTAGAACTAGTCGCCTGCAGGTTAGAGCAGTCGTACATCGTACTTAATAACTATAAGTCAAATCCTATATCTGTACGATAATTTCTACCTGCAAAATTTACCTTCGCAGCATTTTTATTGGAAATAGTCAAGGCATCTTGGAACGTTTCACCATAAGAAGTTACTGCTAAGACACGACCTCCATTTGTAACCACTTTTCCTTCCGTCTCCTTTGTCCCTGCATGAAAAAGAATGCTATCCTTTATCCCATCAAAACCCGTCATTTCTTTTCCTTTTTCATAAGCCTCAGGATACCCTCCACTTACTAAGAAAATTGTTGTTGCGGCGCGTTTATCTTCTGTTATCTCTTGCTCCGCTAGTTTGCCGTCACGTACTGCTAAAAACAAGTCCACTAAATCATTTTCTAATCGTGGCAAAACAACCTCTGTCTCTGGGTCGCCCATTCGACAGTTATACTCAATGACATAAGGTTCTCCATTTACACGAATGAGACCGATAAAAACAAAGCCGTCATACTTCATACCCCGTGTATGAATTCCTTTTATTGTAGGTTGGACGATGCGCTCTTCTACCATTTTCATCATAGCCTCGTCTACAAATGGCGGAGGAGAAACAGCCCCCATGCCTCCAGTATTCAAACCAGTATCTCCCTCTCCTATTCTTTTATAATCTTTGGCAACAGGTAAAATTTTGTAATCTTTTCCGTCAGTTAAAACAAAAACAGAAAATTCAATTCCATCTAAAAACTGCTCAATAACAACACGCGAACTCGCTGTTCCAAATTTTCCACCCAACATTTCCCGCAATTCTGCCTGTGCTTCTTCTATTGTAGATAAAATCAAAACACCTTTTCCCGCAGCCAAGCCATCTGCTTTCAGGACAATAGGTGGTGTTTGAGTAGCAATATAAGCGACACCTTCTTCTACTTCTTCTCCCGAAAATTCGCGATAACCAGCCGTTGGAATATCAAACTCCGCCATAAATTTTTTCGAGAAAGCTTTACTTCCTTCCATCTCAGCCCCCGCTTTTGACGGTCCAAGAACAAAAACGCCTTTCAATTCATCGTCATTCGCAAAGAAATCCCAGATACCCAAAACCAAAGGCACCTCAGGTCCAACAACAACCATTTCTATCTTATTGGCTAAAACAAAAGTTTTTATAGCAGGAAAATCATTGACATCAATGGCTACATTAGTTCCAATTTGCGCCGTTCCTGCATTACCTGGTGCAATAAAAATATCATCACATTTTGAACTCTGCTGCATTTTCCATGCAAAAGCATGTTCACGACCACCGCTACCAAGGATTAGAATATTCATTCAGAAAGGTTGTAAAGTTGTAAAAGTTGTAGAGTTATATGTTAGTCTAACTTTCATGTCAGTTAAATGTAAACTCCAAAATTCTAATAAGTTGCAAAGAAACAAAGCTTTACTGAACGTACCAATTTGATTGCCAACAAATGTTATCTTTGCGCCGAAATCTAAGAAAAGTCTAATAAGTAGTTTTTCCCAATTGGTATTTTACTTTTGGACTTTGGACGAAAGATGTTGAACGTCAGATTTTAGACTTGTTTGTAAATAAGGAATACGTATATGAAATTTATATTTTCTCGCTAGTTTTCTTAAAAAAATCAGTGCATAGTCCTTCTACGGACTTACTTTTTAAAGGAAAATAGCGGAATAAAGATATTTTCATATGCGTGTTTATTATTTGCAAACAAGTCTTTTAGACAAACAATCGAAACGTAGTAAAAGCCACCTATTTAAAGGTTTAATTTTCAAAGCAATACGATTACTTTTATTTTACATGTGTTTGAGTCTAAGGTCTAATATCTTCTGTCCAAAGTCCAAATTTTACTTCCAGCTAACAACTAAAGAAAATGATTCATTATATCAAAGGCGAAATAACGTTTAAGTCTCCTACTTTCATTGTAGTAGAGACTGGCGGTATCGGATACAAAGTCAATATCAGTTTATACACCTATGCAAAAATAGAGAAGTTAGAGCGTGTAAAAATTTTGACTACCTTCCTTGTAAAAGAAGATAGTCAAACTTTGTTTGGTTTTGCTGACGATGCTGAGCGACAACTCTTTAGTCTATTACTATCTGTCAGTGGCGTGGGTCCTTCGACCACCCAAGTAATGTTGTCCTCCATGCCACCTGATGAAATTAAATCCGCTATTGTCGGAGAAGATGTCAATGCGTTTAAAAAAGTAAAAGGAGTTGGTCCAAAGACAGCAAAACGTATTATTTTAGACTTAAAAGATAAAATATTGAAAGACGGTGGTGATGTCATGAATCTGACACCAGCGTCTGCGGCAGACAATACCATGAGAAATGAAGCGTTAATGGCACTTGTGGGCTTAGGCTTTGCTAAGATATCCGCTCAAAAAGCCCTCAATAAGATATTGAAAGAGCAGAAAGATATAAGTACTGTTCAAGATTTAATCAAAGCAGGCTTGAATGCCTTGCGATAAGTGTATTTACTTTGTTTGTCATAGTTTGAATTGAGAGGCGACTTAGCCAAACAATTTCCTATAGAAGCAAACAAGACCCAAAAAAATCCGTAAACGTTAAGGTTTTATGGATTTTTTCGCGTAGAAAACATTTCTTAAAGATTTGTTCAAAAAAATGCGTTAAAATTTTTACAAGAATCAAATTAAGCGTAAAAAAAGGCGTTATGTATCTGTCTTTCGGAAATTGATGTTTTTAATTAAAAAGTCACTTCCTTCTAATTTTGAAAAAGTCATTGAGATTATTCGTGGTTCATAGTTCATTTGTACATAGTTCCCTAATTCATATTTCATAGTTCGCGTTTCATATTTATAGACAATACCGTACGACCTGATAAATGTAGTCCCAAACAGATTTTCGTGTGAGCATATCTCTACACTATTTTCCAATGTAAGTTTGTGGGCTACTACAAGATTGATTTTCTTATGAATAGAGTTTATCTGTTATTGCCGATTTTTTTAGTCCTTACTATTGCGGCTACCCTTTTCGGTGCAAAAGCAAACCTTGACAATCCCTACACAGCGGAATTTGTCATCGCCCAAGACACCATTCCATTGAGTGACAGACAAGGAGACTTCTTGACGACACCGTCAACTAATCCTTTTGACCTGAACGACCCTGCTAGTATCGACCAAAATGTCGAATACGACCCAGAAACAAATTCCTACATCATCACAGAAACTGTTGGTGAAGGTTTTTTCCGTCCTCCTACTTACTTAAGCTTCGATGAATACCTAGACTATCAGGCAAAGCAAAGCCAGCAAAGGTATTTTGATATTTTGCAGGGAAAAGAGTTTGGGGAAGAAACCAACGGTCTACGGGACCCTATTTCTGGCATTGATGTCGAAAATACATTACTAGACCGCCTTTTTGGTGGAACAGAGGTTGATATTCGCCCTCAAGGTAATATCGATATGACTTTTGGTGTTGAACGACAAAACGTTGCAAACCCTGCCTTGACTTTGCGTCAACAAAGAAACGGAGGTTTCCTTTTCGATATGGCTATTCAGATGAATGTTGAAGGTCAGATTGGTGAAAAGTTGAAATTATCAACTAATTATAATACTAAAGCGACCTTTGATTTTGACAATCAGCTCAAGTTAGATTATGACACTGGTGGTTTTAGTGAAGACGAAATTATTAAGAACATTGAAGCGGGTAACGTGTCTTTGCCTTTGCGTTCGCAGTTGATTACAGGTGCGCAGAGTTTATTTGGCTTGAAAACTGAGTTACAATTTGGTCGTTTGCGTATCACCGCTTTGGCTTCGCAAAAAAACTCGGACCAAGAGACAATCAATATTCAAGGTGGTGCACAAGAACAATTTTTTGAAGTACGTGCAGATGATTATGACGAAAACCGTCACTTCTTCCTTTCACACTATAACCGTAATACTTTTGAAGGTGCGTTAGAAAATTTACCTCAAATCAAGAGTCTTTATAAGTTAGATAGAATTGAGGTTTTCATTACAAATGACAATAATACCGACCTTAATAAGACAAGAGATATCATTGCACTTGCCGATTTAGGAGAAGGATTAACGACACGTATTACCAATACTTCCTCAGCCTTACAACCACCATCTTTCGCTGTTAATCCAGATATTAATGGAGCACCGCTTCCAGATAACTCTTCCAATCCTTTATTTGATTTATTATTGGATGACCCTAGAAACTCTTCAAGTGATCAAGTATCCAGAGTATTAACATCAGCACCATTTAATTTACGTCAAGGACAAGACTTTGAGCGTGTGACTGCACGCGTTTTAGAGCCATCTCAATATGACGTTAACGAAGATTTAGGTTTTGTTAGTTTGAATGTCAACGTACAGCCAGACCAGACGATTGGTGTTTCTTACACTTATACTTATAATGGTAAATCATTTCAAGTTGGTCAATTTTCAGAAGTTAGACCAAATGGAGATGACAATACAGATACAAAAGTGCTATTCACTCGGATGTTGAAGTCAACTATCCAGCAGGTGAACCCAGACTCTAATGGGCAAGCTGTCTCTCAAGGTCAAGCTCTGGAGACTTTGCCTTTGTGGGATTTGATGATGAAAAACATCTATCCAACGGGTGCATTCCAAGCTGACCCAAATGAATTTTACTTAGACATCGTCTATGAAGACCCCGAAGGTGCAGCTAAGCCATTTCTTCCAGACACACGTCTACAAGGAAAACGTTTATTGAATGTATTTAATCTTGATGATTTAAATCAATCAGGAGACCCGCAGCCAGACGGTGTTTTTGATTTTGTAGAAGGTATAACTATCAATGTACGTAATGGACGTATGATGTTCCCAAAATTAGAGCCTTTTGGGTCGGCCTTGGCAGAACAGATTGATAATACCGCTGATGAGAATAAATACACATTTCCACAGCTTTACTATAGCAGTAAAATAAACGCAAGAGAGTATCCAGAATTAAATCGTTTCCTTATCACAGGGCGCTACAAGTCTTCTGTTTCTTCTGAAATTTCTTTGGGTTCATTTAATATTCCTGAAGGCTCCGAAACGGTATCTGCTGGTGGTAAAACATTACAGAGAAATGTCGATTATGAAATCGACTATGGTGTTGGTAAAATCAGAATTCTAAATGATGCCATATTAGCATCGGGTTCAAATATCAGCGTCAGTTTTGAAGATAACTCGTTATTTGGTTTCCAACAAAAGTCCATGGTTGGTCTACGTGCTGATTATACTTTCAATAAAAATTTAGCGATTGGAGCGACTTATTTACGTTTGTTTGAGACGCCATTTACGCCAAAAGTTAATGCTGGAGATGACCCATTAAATAACCGCATCGCAGGACTAGATATTAATTATAACAATGAAGCGCCTTGGTTGACTAAGTTAGCGGATAAGTTGCCTTTCTATAGCACAAAAGAACCCTCTACTTTTTCATTCCAAGCAGAGGCTGCGGTATTAAAACCAGGTCACTCGAGAGGTATCAATGAAGGTTCGAAAAAAGGTGATGAAGATGAGGGCTTAGAAGCGAATCCTGATTTTGACGGAGGTGTTGTTTATATTGATGATTTTGAAGGAGCGACTTCTGAGCAAAGTCTAAACCAAGCACCCAACCGTTGGAAATTAGCATCGGTACCACAACATAATGACATTGAATTTCCTGAAGCAGATTTATTAGATAATCTACGTTATGGTATGAATCGAGCTAAATTAGCATGGTATCGTATTCAGAGTTCGGGTACAGGAGACGCCGATGACCCGTATACAACAACAGTTAATACTAGAGAGGTTTTTCCAAATCGTAGTAATCCATTTAACACAGGTACAGGCACAGATATTAATCGTATTTTCACTTTCAATCTTGATTACTATCCAGCAGAGCGTGGACCTTACAATTTTGACCCAGCTGGCGGAACGCAGACATCTGCAGGTTCTATTCTTTCAAATGACTCACTAGCATTAGCAGACCCTTCTAGTCGCTGGGCAGGTATTATGACTCCACTCCAGAATAATGATTTTGAGGCGGCAAACTACGAATTTGTCGAATTTTGGCTATTGAGTCCATACTTGGATGAGAACGGAGGTGATGCCCCAGGCATAGGTGCAGACCAAAATGAGGGAGAAATTCTGCTTCATTTAGGAAGTGTTTCTGAGGATATTTTAAGGGATTCTCGTAAGTTTTACGAAAATGGTCTTCCAAATCCAAAAAACATCAACCCTCCTCCTACTGTAGAAACCCAATGGGGACGCGTGCCTATTCAGCAGCAAATTACAGCATCTTTTGACCAAGATATAGACGTACGTAAAGCACAAGATATAGGACTGGACGGACTAAACGATGATGACGAAAAGGTTAAATTTAATTCTTTCTTAAATAATTTGCCTGGTGGTCTTACGCCTGACGATATAACTGACCCTGCTGCGGATAATTTTACATCTTATTTAGACGAAGTGAATCAAGGTCAAAGTATTCATGTTCAGTACAAAAACATGAATAATCCAGAAGGAAACTCAAGGTCAGCAGAAGGAAGTAGTCTTGCTACAGCAGGTGACCAACAACCTGATGCGGAAGATTTGAATAGAGATTTTACTCTAAACGAAACAGAAAGTTACTATGAATACCGTATTCCTATCAAACACGACGGCTCAGGTGGTATAGACTTAGACAATCCTTATTTAACAGGAGACGTACAAGAAGCTACAGAAAATAACCGTAAATGGTATCGCGTTAAAATTCCATTAGACCAAATCGAAATTCCTGGAGGCTTGCCTTCTGAGACTTTCTTTAAAAAATATAATGGTATTTCAAATTTCCGTTCTATTCGTTTCTTGCGGATGGTTGTTAAGGGTTTTGAACAACCAACGCACTTACGTTTTGCTAGTTTTGACTTGGTACGTAACCAATGGAGACGCTTGCGTAATCGTGCAGGAGTAGACGACCCATCTTTAAATCTTTCAAATGAAGGTATCACTACTTTTGATGTCAACGAATTAAACATTGAGGAAAACAATAGAAAAGAACCAATTCCTTATACTCTACCTCCAGGTATTAGTCGTGAAGCGGCCATTGGTAGTTTGAACTTTAATGCATTACAGAATGAGAGGTCTTTGGCAATGAATGTTTGTGGATTGCAAGATGGTGCGTCCAAGGCCATATATAAGAACTCAGCAATTGATATGCGTTTTTATGAAGGAATAAAAATGTTTGTGCATGGAGAATCGGTCCCTAAAGATGTTAATCTCGATGATGGTGATCTGTCTGTATTTGTTAGAATTGGGAGTGACTTTGCTTCTAATTATTATGAATACGAACTGCCTTTGAACTTAACGGACCCAGACTCCGTAGATGTGGCTGCTGACCTTGCGAAAGGTGGAATAATCTGGCCAGATAATAATGAAATAAATATCGACTTTGCGGCATTAAAAGCTTTAAAAATCGCACGAAACGCGGACGATAATGCTAAAATTAGTGATCGTTATCCTGAGGCAAGAAATGTTATTGCAACGGCAAGAGGAGAACGCTATAGAATGCGTGGTAATCCAAACTTGGGTGATGTAAAAACTGTCATGATTGGTATTCGTAATCCGAGTAAAATTCTTCGTCAAGATAACTTTGATGACGGAATAGAACACTGTGCCGAGGTTTGGGTAAACGAGATGCGTTTATTTGGTTTGGATGAGTCTGGTGGATATGCAGCATTGGCACGTATTGATTTTGGAATAGCTGACTTGGGTAATGCTTCTTTGGCTGTAGAGTACAGTAGCCAAGGTTGGGGTGCATTAGACCAAACACTTTTGGAGCGTAGCAGAGAGCAAATCTTCAAAGCAGATTGGTCAACGAATTTAGAATTAGGTAAGTTCTTCCCTGAGAAATCAGGTTTGCAGATACCTTTCTATTTCCAAGATAGTCGTGAGATAAAAACGCCGCAGTTTGACCCTTACGACAAGGATATTGAATTGGATCAAAAGCTGGAAAACATTTCTACTCAAGCAGAAAAAGATATCATCAATGAACAGGCAAAAGAGGTGACGAATGTCAAGTCTTATAACTTTACTAATGTAAGAAAAGAACGGACTAATACAGAAAAGAAACCGATGCCTTGGGATGTTTCTAACTTTAGCGTATCAGCATCAAAGACGATTACAGAACACCGCGACCCAATTGTAGAGAATCTAAATACAGAAAATTATCTTGGTGCGGTAGACTACAATTACTCTGTACGGTCAAAATTCATTAAGCCGTTTAAAGGCGTTTCGAAAAGTAAGTGGTTGAAATTAATTACAGACTTCAACTTTAATCCACTACCAAGTAACGTAGGCTTTAGTACCGTAATGGATAGAGATATCACAAGAACGAAATATCGTTTTGCTGGTGAAGACCCATTGTTTAATACTTTCTATCAGAAGCGTTGGAACTGGGATAGAAATTATAATTTGAACTGGGATTTTGCAAAAAACATCAAGTTTAACTTTAATGCTGTCAGTACTTCTGTTATTGATGAAGCACCTGCTGATGTTATCGCTGCTGGGGGTATTAATGAAAGATGGCGTGGAGAAATAGATACACCAGAAGAGAAAGCTCTAGTTTGGGATAACATAAAGGGAATGGGACGTGACAAAAACTATACGCACAATGCTAGTTTAGATGTGACGGCTCCATTGAAACTTATTCCAATATTAGATTGGATGACAGTAAAAGGTTCTTATGACTTTAACTATGGTTGGAGTGCGAGCTCTTTATCGCTTCAAGACTCTTTGGGTAATGTGATTCAGAATCGTCAAAAACGTGAAGTTTCTGCGGATTTAGATTTTACTAAATTGTATAAAAAGTCTAAGTACTTAAAAGCAATAGATAGTAAGAAAAAATCGAAAAGTAAGAACCCACGTTCTCGTTCACAAAAAGAAGGAGACGACAAGAAACAAGTAGACAAGAAAGACGGTAAAAAAGACAAGGCTAAAAAGAAGGTAATAGAACCTTCGAAAATGGAACGCATTGTTATACGTCCGTTACTGTTGCTACGTAAAGTACGCGCGGGTTACTCCGAGTCTTTTGGGACTATCTTACCTGGTTACATGCAAGATGACCCTGAATATTTAGGTTTGTCAGATAAATTTACCAATCCAGGTTGGAAATTTGTTGGAGGCTGGCAGCCAGACTTGAGTCAAGAGAATTACTATACAGACAATGATTATTTGTATAATAATTATCAGATGATTTCACCAAGTATTTGGCAAAATCAACAAGTACAGCAAAATTTCACTAGAGAATGGGATGGTAAAGTAACTTTGGAACCGTTTAAGGATTTTAAAGTAGACTTAAATATCGACAGTAGATTTACGAGTAATCACGCTGAATTCTTTAAGCGTGATACGATTATTGGTGCAAACTCTGACCCATTAAATAATTTCAGTCAGAATGAATACCATCACTTAGCACCAACGGATGCAGGTTCTTATACTATCAGTTTCTTCGCATTGAATACATTCAAGAGTGTAAGCGATACTTTGGGACAACAAGAATTGTACAATACTTTCCTAAATAATCGTAGTGAAGTTGCAGACATCTTAGGAGGTACACAATCTAACCATGCAGACTCGTTGGCACGTGCAATGGGTTATCCTGCGGGTTATGGTCCAGATAATCAGGAGGTTTTCATTCCTGCATTCATTGCCGCATATACAGGTAAGAGTGTCGCTAATACTAAGTTGAATCCATTCAAAATATTACCTAGTGTTAACTGGAAATTGAATTACAGCGGATTAGGTAAATTACCAGCGTTTAAGAAGTACTTCCAGAGTTTCAAACTCTCGCATGGATATCGTTCTAATTTGACAATAAACCGTTTCCAGACGGATATTCGTTATGATTTAAACGACCCAAAACAACTCAATCCAGACAATCGTAATTTCTATAGTCGCTACCAAGTGCCAGAAATCGTGATAAGTGAGCAATTCTCACCGTTGATTGGTATTGATATGCGTTTGAAAAATGAGTTGAGTCTTCGTGTAGATTATAAGCGTAACCGTAGTTTAGCTTTGTCTTCTCAAGGATTTACACTTTCTTCGACGAGTACAGAAGAGTTTGTTGTTGGCTTTGGTTACAAATTAAAAGAGGTAGATATTCCATTCTTGACTGGTAGCAAGAAGAAGAATAAAAAGCCGAAAGTTGATGAACTAGAGAAAAAGGATGACAGAACAAGCAGCCGTGGAGGTAGTGGTAATCGTGGTTCAGGAAGTGCAGAACCAGGTGATTTAGACCTGAATTTTGACTTCTCTTTCCGTGATGATATTACGAGTATTCGTAGTTTTGATGCAGAGTCTGAAGAACAACCAACGCGTGGTGCGACAACATTACGTATCAGTCCTTCGGCAGAATATCGTATCAATAAGCAGTTGAGTTTACGCGCCTTCTTCGATTACAATAGTAATGACCCGAAGACGAGTGAAGGATACAAGATTACAAATACGCAAGGTGGTATAATGGTTAGATTTACACTACAGTAAAAACAGCAGACGGTAGACAGTCGCTTCGCTTAACGGCGGACGGGTGGAACCGCAATTAAAAAGGCGACCTGATTATCTTGTATAATCGGGTCGCCTTTTTTTATTCAGAGAAGTATTGTTTACGAGTCGCCGCCGTCTACCGTCAAGCAAAGCGACCGTTCATCGTCCACCGTAATTCTATTCATACTTAAGATAAGTCACCAAGTCAACTTTCAATGCCCTACTCGCTTGCGACCACACCATTAAGACCGTCAAGAGCAAAAGCAAAACGGGGACAACTATATACGGCAACAAAGGCATATCTATCCGATAAGAAAATCCTTCTAACCAGCCCGTAACCAATACATAAGCAACAGGCAAAGCAATAAGTGCAGCAATCAGACAGATAATAGCAAAATCTTTTATCAACCCTCCCAATAGTTGGCTATCAGATGCGCCAATCGTCTTGCGAATCGCTACTTCTTTATAACGCTGCTGAATAGTGTGAGTCGCTACTGCAAACAAACCAAGTAAAGCAATTAATACCATAATGAAGGACAAGTAACCAATCAGGCTTTTCAATTTGGTTTCATTAGAATATAGTTCGGCAAAATTTTCGTCCAAAAATTCATATCGGAATGGAAAACCAGGCTCAATTTCACTTGTCCAAAGGTCTTCAATAGAAGCGATAGTACCTTCTAAGTTTTCGGATTTCATTTTTACTAAAACAAAATTTGCGCGATAAGCCATGTTGTAAACAGCGGGCGTAATCTCATGGTCAAAACCCTTGGTGATGTAATCCTTAACAACACCTACGATTTCGCTGCGGTAATCTCCCCAGAAAACAATCTCCTTGCCTATTGGGTCATCTAATTCATAAAGTTTGACGAAAGTTTCATTTACTAAAACCTTGTTTCCGATAGTATCGAAAACCATTTTATCATCCAAATTTCGACCTTGCAGAATGGGGATATTCAAACTTGGAAAAAAGTTCTCGTCGACAAAGTGTAAATCGGTGGCGAACATAGTTCCATTCTGATAAACTTGCGAAACAGACCCCCGTCGATTGTAAGCCCCTGGTGGTCTATCACTCAGAAAAGTACCTTCAACACCTGATATTTTGCCCAGTTCATTCCGAAAAACACCCTTTTTATCCATGACATCGGCTCCACTTGCAGACTCAATGAGTAGAACTCTTTCTTTATTAAATCCTAAATCCTTATTATTCATAAACGTCAACTGTTTATTGACAATAAATGCACCTACAAGAAAAATAGCAGAGGCTGCAAACTGAAAGACTATCATTCCTTTTTTCACGATTGCGCCACTTTTACTTCGCGAAAAATTTCCTTTTAGCACTTTCACAGGATTAAAATTAGCTAAATATAAAGCAGGAAAAAGTCCAGCTAAAAGTAAAATAGTCAAGATAACAGCAAATAATAAAGGTAGGTCAGCTAAGACGTCAGTGATTTGCATTTCAGCATCTAAAAGGTTACTGAAAGCAGGCAATAATATCTCAGTCAGTGCCAGAGAAATGGCTAAAGCAATGACGCACAACACGGCAACTTCCAAGACAAATTGATTCACTATACTCTGTTTACTACTCCCTAAGGTCTTGCGTACCGCCACTTCTTTTGCTCTCTTCGTTGCGCCAGAGATACTCAAATTAATAAAATTTATCGAAGAAATAAGAAGTATCAACAGTGATAAAAGTGATAAAATAAAGATTGTATCCGTACCTTTCCCTTGCATATAGGCAGCATATAGATGGACATCAGCTAAGCGTTCCATTTCTAAAATGGCAGTATACTGACCTCTATATTCTTCAACGGTTTCGCCAGCTGCTTTTGCGCCTCGTTCTAAATAAAAATCGGTCAACTCTGCATTCATTTTATTTACGTCAAAATTTTCCGTTGTTTTGTAATAAGCATCATGGCTAAAATCACCCCATCTGCCTTCCAAATAAGACGCTTTCTCCGAACCTCTAACGATGTTTTCTACATCCATATCTGTATTATTTCCCTTTATCGTAAAAACACCTGTCACTTCATAAGCCTCTTTATTTCGAAGTTTTACTGTTTTACCCAAAGGATTTTCATCACCAAATATTTTTGTAGCAATCTCTTCAGAGATTGCTACACCGTTTTTATTTTGTAAACAAGTAATTGGGTCACCGTATTTGAAGGGAAATGGGAAAAATTCAAACCAATTATTAGTTACAATAATTTCTTCGCCGTAAATAGAATTGTCTTCATACGAAACTAATGCCCCTCCCTCATTACGTACAATCGTCCAATCTGTAATCTCAGAATAAGCATCCGTCACAGCTGCAGGCATAGGTTCGGGCGTACCAGTAAATATCTGTCCGTCGTCCAAAATAAGCATCGGGCGATAAATATTTTCCGCATTCGGATTCCATTTTTCATAACTAAACTCATGACTAACGTA
>CALDUB010000064.1 GCA_937923465.1 uncultured Saprospiraceae bacterium | reverse complement strand
ATATTGATGATGTAATGGTTGGCGGATTGGCAACATACATTCCAAATACGGCACAAGTTACAGACGGAAATATCTTATCAGAAGGAACTTTAGCAACACCAACATTGGTTGTCGAAGGAAATGGAAATCCACCATTAGTAGTAAGCGCAAATAGTAATGATGTTACTTGTAATGGCGGAAACGACGGAAGCGCATCTGTCTCTGTAACAGGAGGAACAGGAACATATACTTACGCATGGAGTAGCGGCGCAACAACGGCAATCACAACAGGCTTAGCAGCAGGAACATACACCGTGACTATCAACGACGGTGACGACACAACAACTGCAACAGCAACAGTTAATCAACCAAACGCTTTGGTTATTTCTGTAAATGGAAATAACACAACTTGTGGTGACGATAATGGGACAGCAAGTGCAACAGGCGCATCTTCTTACTCATGGAATAATGGCGCAACAAGTGCAAGCATCAATGGACTATCTGCTGGAACTTACACTGTAACAGGAACAGATGCAAATGGCTGTACGGCAACGGCATCTGTAACAATCGGTGGCTCAAGTGCTGCAAATGTTACAGCATCAGGAAACGACACAACTTGTGGCGATGATAACGGAACAGCAAGTGCAACAGGCGCAGCTTCTTACTCCTGGAGTAATGGTGACACAGGCGCAGGCATTAGTGGATTATCAGCAGGAACTTATACCGTAACTGGTACAACGGCTGACGGCTGTACCGATACTGCAACGGTAACAATTGGTGCATCAAGTGGTGTTTCTGTTTCTGCAAATGCAACAGGTACGACTTGTGGTGACAATAACGGTTCAGCAAGTGCAACAGGTGCAACAACTTACTCATGGAGTAACGGCGCAACGGGTGCAACTATCAGTGGATTACCTGCTGGAACTTATACTGTAACAGGTACAACAAATGGTTGTTCTGATACTGCAACTGTAACGGTTGGTGGTTCAAATGGTATCACCGTAAATGCAACAGCAACTGACGCAGCTTGTGGTAACGCAAACGGAACAGCAAGTGCAACAGGTGCAGATATTTACTCTTGGAGTAATGGCGGAACAGGTGCAAGTATCAGCGGCTTATCAGCAGAAACTTACACTGTAACAGGTACAAGCAATGGTTGTACAGCAACAGCAACGGTAACAGTCAGCGCGACAGGTGCACCAAGTGCTAGTATTTCAGGTACAAATGCAAACGGCGGCGACAACGGCGCAGCAAACTTAACCGTATCAGGCGGTGCAGCACCATTCACTTACGTATGGAGCAATGGCGCAACAAGTCAAGATTTGACAGGATTAGCAGCAGGAACTTACAGCGTAGTTGTAACGGATGCTAATGGCTGTACAGTAAATGCAAGTGTAATTATCGGCGACGATACGCCTCCACCAACAGGATGTACAGATAACGGAATGACATTAACTTTAGTAGTTGATAATTACCCACAAGAAACAGATTGGGAATTGACAGACGCAAGTGGCGCAATAGTAGCTTCTGCTGCTTATACGACTTCAACACCTGACGGTTCTACTTTGGTTATCCCATTTTGTGTAACTGACGGATGTTATGATTTTACAATCAATGATGCTTGGGGCGACGGTATCTGTTGTGGCTATGGACAAGGAAGTTACGAGATTACAGATGATGTAACAGGTGAAGTTTTGGCTTCAGGCGCAGCATTCGGTTCTACGGAAACAACTGAAATTTGCTTTGGTAATACACCATTACCTCCAGTAGTTTACTGTGGTACTACAGGAACTAACCAAAATTACGAGTATATTCAGTCTGTGACAATGGGCAATATCAGTAACAACTCAGGTAATGACGGCGGCTATGGTGATTATAGCGCATCGACAACATCGGCTAATGTAGGTGATGCAGTTAGTTTCACATTAACTCCTGGTTTTGCAGGTTCAACTTACAGTGAAAACTGGAGAGTATGGGTTGATTTTAACCGTGACGGTGATTTCACAGATGCTGGCGAAGAAGTATATGCAGGTGCATCTACAAGCGCAGTTAGTGGTTCATTCACAGTGCCTGCTGGCGCAGCAAACGGCGACTTACGTATCCGTGTGAGCATGAAGTGGGGTAGCGTTTCTACTCCTTGTGAGTCATTCACTTATGGTGAAGTGGAAGATTACACATTACTTGTTGGCGTTGGTAACTTTACTGGCGGCGGTGCAGACGAGCGTAATTCAGCAACTGGCGAACCAGAAGTATTTACTTTTACTGACCGTGATGCCCTATCTGCAATCTCTGTTTATCCAAATCCAGTTAGCTCGATATTAAATGTCAAAGTTAGCTTGGCTACAGAAGCAGATGCAACTATCGTAATGACAGACTTGAGTGGTAGAGCCGTTAATTCTGCTATCCAATTGGATGCATTGCGCGGTTCGCAAACTGTTAATATGGATGTTAGTAAATTAAATGCAGGTATCTACTTCGTTCAATTAGTGACGGATATAGAAACGATTACAGAACGCTTTGTCGTTGTAAAGTAATTTAGTTTTGCTTAAATGAAAAAGGCTTCACTCTCTTTTGAGGGTGAAGCCTTTTCTTTGGTCATTTTTCTATTTCTATTAAAATGAAGGACTGTATTTTCTTGTCAAAGCAGTAAATAACGACCGCTGTTGTTGTGTCAATATTGTACTGATTTCTCTGTTCAATTCATTTTGAGAGCTGTCCGTACTTTGAGCTTGCGAAGCTGAATTACTCTTCGCTGCTTCTGCTTTTTGTACTTGTTTTTCTTGGTGACTATTGCATATTTTAGTCAATTTTTCGATTTGACTTTTACTTAAGGATAGTTCTGTAGATAAGTCTGTAATGACTGCTTCAACGGAAGGTGCAGGCATGAGAGAACCCATAGTTCTGTTGGATTGTGCTGTCGCAAAAGAGGCTAGAGAGAGACACAATAAGAGGGCGAAAAGGCGATATTTATTCATGATTTTGAATTTTATTAGAATGAAATCATGTTTAGGGTAGCAAAATTTGCGCCTATCTATTTCATCACCCCAAACCCACCAAATCCATCAACTCCCCATCCGAATACTCCCCAATCCATTTCTCTCCCGTACTAACAGTCAAATTAGCCAATTCTTTCTTAGTCATCAGCAACTCATTAATCTTCTCCTCAAAAGTCCCTTGCGTGATAAAGCGATGTACCATGACATTATTCTTCTGTCCTATGCGGTAGGCACGGTCGGTCGCTTGTGCTTCGACGGCAGGATTCCACCAGAGGTCGTAATGGATGACATTGCTGGCAGCGGTGAGGTTGAGACCCGTACCACCCGCTTTGAGGGAGAGAATGAGGACTTTAGTCGCGCGATTATCTTGAAAATCATCCACCATAGCATCTCGTTTTTCTCGTGAGACACCACCATGTAAAAATTGTGCTTCTAAGCCAAACTGTGCAGCTAACATCGTCTGCAAATGTCTACCCATTTCTTGATACTGCGTAAAGATGAGCGTCTTTTGATTTTGCTCCAAAATGTCTGTCATCAAGTCCATAAGCAACATCGCCTTACCCGAAAAAGCAGGCTCGACAGCACCTTTTTTAAGGAAGTGCGCTGGATGATTGCAAACTTGCTTCAAAGCCGTAATTAACTTCAATATCAAACCTTTACGGGCGATGCCGTCAGATTTATTGATATTTTCCATAGTCGTGTCGACCACATTTTGGTAGAGTGCGGCTTGTTCCTTGGTGAGGGCGCAATATTGGTCTTTTTCAATCTTATCTGGCAGGTCTTTGATGATAGTTCTATCCGATTTTAGACGACGCAAGATGAATGGCTCAGTGATTTGTTTGAAGCGTTCTAACTTCTCTTGGTCGCGCTCGACTTCGATTGGTTTGGCGTAGTTTTCTTTGAATTTTTTGAGACTATCCAAGTAACCTTTATTCGTAAAGTCCATGATACTCCAATACTCCGACAGACGATTTTCGACAGGTGTACCTGACATGGCAATTTTGACAGGAGACTTGATTTTCTTGATAGCTTTAGTCTGTGCCGTACCTGGGTTTTTAATGGCTTGAGCTTCGTCAATTATTGTACACAGCCATTTTTGTTTAGATAATTTATCATCGCTACGCGCCACGCCATAAGTTGTGATGAGTATATCGGCATCTTTCAGAGGCTTGATATCTCGATTGCTGCCGTGGTAAATATGTGGTTTTAAACTCGGCGCAAATTTCGCGATTTCTTTCCCCCAATTTGTCAATAAAGTCGTTGGCACAATAACCAAGGCTTTACGTTTTTCCAATTCCCCATCTTCTTTTAATTTAAGTAGGGTAGTGATGACTTGGAGTGTTTTTCCGAGTCCCATATCATCAGCGATGATACTCCCAAAACCTAAGCGCGTATTTTTATACAACCATTCAAATCCGCGTTGTTGATAAGGGCGTAATGTTGCTTTGAGACCGTCGGGTTGCGTAACAGGGTCACCATTAAGTAGATTATTCATCAATTCTTTTAGTTGATTACTCAACTCTACGCGGGCGCCGTCATAATCTTCCGTAAGGGCGACTTGTAAGAGGTCATTACTGCTTAGGTCTGGTGGGTTTTCGAGCTGAGTAAGTAGTTTTTGAATTTCTTCTTGTTCAAAGTAGACATAAGCGTCATTAATTTTAACAATACCCTTGTATTTTTTGACCATTTTTAAGAACTCGCCAAAACTCACTTGATTATCTCCAATCGCGATTTTCCATTGAAAGTCAAGCATTTCATTCAAATTGATGATACTCGTACCTCCAACATCGCCACTCTCTGATACACCCATACTCAAAGAAACCTTCGGACGCATCAGTTTTTGCAAGGCTTTTGGCAATAGAATTTGAATACCAAAAAGCTGAATAATGGGCAATATTTTAAACAAGACAGCCGTAAATTCTTCCGAGTCAAATTCCAATTTTAATGTTCCTTTCGATGCCAAAATATCATTGATACCCGGGAAGTAATCAGACAACATGGACAGCGACCGCAGTATTTCGAGTCGCATGTGATTGTACTTCTTTTTTTCAAAAATAGCTAACAAGGAAATTGGCGCCTCTAGTGGTTTCGTTTTGTCATTAACAGCAACACTCACTTCAAAAATCTCCTCTGAGTCTTCCACATGAATAACAGGCACATAGTCGCGCTCCGAGATGTAAAATTTATTCAACCAGAGCTGTATTGCCTTTGGATGTTCTCGATTATCAAAAGAATTAAAAGTTTCTAAACCTCCATTAAAAAACATCCGACCGACTTCTGTCTGATTGATTTTTACATTCATATTGAAGCTCTCATTCATGTAATGCGTGAGAAAAAGCGACAACAAACTCGTAAATTGTTCCTCTGGATTAGATTGCTTAATATCTTTATTGAGTTTGAAAAATAACAAATCTGGTGGTGTCAATTGAGCCACATTATTTGTGACATTCTGCACCGTTTCATTCATCATGGCGGGCATCCAACGGACTTTGTAATGTTTCGCGCCTACGCGCAGCAATTGAGGAATTAAAGCAGAATTAACTGCTAATTTTTGTGCCAATGCATTTGTCAAAACTAAACCGCGCAAATCAACAGAAATGCGGTCAAAACGACTCAGAGGTATCGTTTCTAACCATTCGATGAGTTTGTTTATATTGGTATATTCTGCTACAGACTTTCCGCGTCCGTCTCTAAGATTACAATTTAAGAAGTCTAATTCTTTGTCTAAAATAATCTCAATTTCTTCCGTATTTTCTGCGGTAGCATCCGTATCGTCTGGCGCATCAGCTTTTTGCTTTTTGAGGAAAGTTTTGCTGAGTGATTTATAGGCACTTTCTAATATTTTTTTGAAGTCTCCCTCGGGGAAAAATACCGTATGGTCACTTAGCAGAGTCATCAACTGCTCTCGACAATCAGGAAAATTAGAGAAGTCTAAGGTATCAAAAATAGCCTTTTGCCATTCAAAATCCTGCGCCTCAAAAGAGAAATTTTCGGTAATATCTGAGAGTGAAGTAATCGGAATATCTTGCTCGCCCGTAGCCGTATAGCCAATACCTTCTAAACCTTTATAAAGGTCAAAGTCATGTAGTTCAAAAACTGCAAATGGATTTTTATCAATCTCATTAGCAATAATGTATAGCGTCGCAGCCATGTGTTTACACGGCACGGCGTCGTCAGGACAAGAGCAATGCCCATTCACATCTCGCCAGGTCGAAGGGAAAATGTCAATACCCAAGCGACTGCAAGCCTTATCAAGGGCAGAAGGCAATTCTCGGTTTAATAGTTTAGAAAGGTAAGCAGGATTATCTGTGACGAGTTCCAATATTTGCGCCTTTTGGTTAGCAGAAAAAGCGGGGAAAGTAAACTTGACTTTATAAGGTTTATAACGAGAACCTTGCACATCGGCAGTAATACGATTGCCATTTATATCAATCTCACTGACCAAGCCTTTGTTGGCATAAGTTTTACCACGTGGTAGGCGATTAGAGTAGTCTATTCCGCTGAGAGCGTTTAGGAATTGTTTGCCCCAGTAAGTCGTGCCGTAAGATTTTCTCATGGATTCTTAAAATCTGAAATTTTTGTTGCTATATTTACAGTAGACAAAACTACAATTAAACTTAACTAACCGCTAATCTTTAATCATGAAATCACTCGAAGAAGTCCTAACTTACCAAAATAATTATATCGTAAAAGAATTTTTGCGTAAGCATAAAGAGTATAATCTCTCCCAAGAAGAAGCTATAGTTCTTTTTGATGACCTAAAAAGATACCTTTGGATGACTGCTGCTGTTGATGTTAAACGACAGGAAAATCCAGTCGAAATGCTTCCAGATGTCAGTATCTCGCAGAGTATGATAATCATCGATGAAATGTGGCATGAGTTCATTCTTGTGACAGAGCATTATACTGATTTCTGTAATGCTAATTTTGGAAGATATATCCACCATCCTCCAGCAATTCCTAAATATGAATTAAACCAGAAAACCTTATCTGAGGAAGAATGCAGGGACATATTTATTGGAGAATTACTTGAAACTACCTATGATTACTTAGGTGAAGAGGTAACAATGCGTTGGTTTGATACTTATCGGAAATACTTGCCAGGTAATCACGAGGAAGAACTATCTCACCATATGTAATCAGTTTCTAACAATAAAAAAACATAATTTTTTAGCAACTTTGTGACGTTGATTTTGACCATTTTTTAATCTTTTGTGACAAAAATACGTGGTATGATATTTGTCTTTTAGCTAGTACCCTGACTTGTTTTTCTTAAACATATTTTTAGGTTTTGCTGCTATGTATTCAAATTTAAGAGGACTACTTAAACTATTTTTTATCATGTCACTATTGGTTTTTCCAAACGTAACACACGCTTGGGATGACCCCTATTTTGATTTAAGTGCCTTGTCTTTTGTCGAGCGAAATTATTTGGAAAAAGCGGAAGCTTGTTTCATAGATAATGACCTCACTGTTGCCATGAATTTATACGAGCGACTCATCTTCGAAATTACTTCTCAAACCAGTAAGAAAGTTCCACCTTTTATTTATTATCGTATCGGAGAAGTCAATATAGAGCTTTCAAACTATCAGTCTGCCATCGAAAATTTTTCGGTAATCATTAACAATCCAAATTCTAGTAAGGAATTGCTAGCCGAAACATTGTCTTCCTTAGGACAAGCATATAGTAAGCTTGGAGAGAATAATCTAGCACACGAATATTTTCTGAAAGTGATAGAATTGAGAGAAGAGGTGGGAAATGAAAAAGATTTAGTTGGAGATTTGTACTCTTTAGGAAGTCTATTTTATTATCAAAATAATTACGAAGAAGCTTTAATAAACTACGATAAGACCTTAGTAATAGCTAAGAAGTATAAGTTAACGAGGTACATTTATAATGCGACTGCGGCACTCGGGGCGACCTATGAGCAATTAGGTAAACTAGCTCAATCTTTAAAATTTAATGCAGAAGCCCTTCGATTAGCTGAAAAGCAAAATAATGTAATGTGGATTTCGTATGCGTTACATAATTTTGGGTCAAACTATGCTGTACAGAATAACCATGAGAAAGCATTAGAGTACTTTGCACGCTCCCTATCTACAAAATCGGATAAGGATAAATTTGGTAAAGCAGGAGACTACATCGCTATTGGCAAATCTTATCTAGAGCTTAAGAATTATTCAGAGGCAGAACTAAATCTAGAGGAAGCTTTAAATCTAGGAACAGAAATTAAGGCTAAAGCGCGTATTGCTGATGCTTACAAGATATTAGCTCAAGTATATCATGAAACAGGTGAAATAAAAAAGGAAAACACATGTCTTCACTCATACATTACCGTCAAAGATGCAATGTTAAATGAAGAAGCATTAAAGGAAATAGGGGAAAGGGCTAAGGCGTATAGTATGGTGAAAAAAGAAAATGAAATAGCTTTCCTCAAAAGTGAAAAGAAAATATTGGAAGCGGAACATCGAGTGAGTCGACTTAAAAATACATTTTGGATTATTGCTTTTTTCTCTTTAGGCATTCTTGTCATCATTCTGTTTTTTAATTGGAAAAAACAACGAAAAATGGCTCATCTGCTTCAAGAAAAGCACCGAGAAATAGAAGATAAAAACGAAAAAATAGAAATTCAAAATAAACTCTTAGAACAGTCAAATATCGAGTTGCAAAACTTTGCATACGTTGCTTCGCATGACTTGAAAGAGCCATTACGTATGGTAAATTCTTTCTCAGGTTTATTAAAGCGAAAGTATAACGACGTACTAGATGACCGAGGGCAGGAATACATGTACTATATCACCGATGCTGTGGATAGAATGGGCATTTTGTTAGATGATTTACTAGATTATTCGCGCGTGAATACGTCTAATAAAAGCTCTGAATTAGTGAAAACTGGAAATGTAGCAGCAAAAGTAAGAATGAATCTTACTCCAAGGCTAAAAGAAAAATCAGGCGATGTTCTTATTCATTATGACAAGATGCCAGATATACAAGGGAATAAATCGCAGTTTGGTCAGTTGTTACAAAACTTGATATCGAATGGTTTAAAATTTCAAAATGGAAAACCTCCAATCGTAGAAGTAGATTGTCAGGAACGACCGAAAGATTTTTTGTTTTCTGTTAAAGACAATGGAATAGGAATTTCGAAAGAAAACCAAGCAAAAGTTTTTGACATGTTTACTCGTCTACATACCCGCGAGCAGTTCGAGGGGACAGGAATTGGCCTATCTACCTGCAAAAAAATCGTAGATAGGCATGGAGGAGAGATTTGGGTAGAAAGTGAAGAAGGACACGGTTGCACATTCTTTTTTACTGTTTCTAAATCTCTATAGACAAAACGCCTACTATCCCAGTAATTCCTTCAGTGCGATGTCTACTTTCTTCTTTTTTTCCTTTGTAGTAATAACAATAGGAGGAGCCGAACGCTCAGAACAGTCCGCCATCGCACAACGCTCACATGTATTATTAACTTCCCTAAAAGAAATAGAAGGGTCATTTAAAAACTTCATTTTTTCACGTAGCGTATCATCAATCAAAAGACCAATAGTCACACTCACATTTTTCTCAGGACTAGGGTAGGCTGGACGCGCTAATGTGATACAAAAATACTCATCTTCGGTACCGTAATACCGCGATTTTTGCGCACCAACTATAGTTCCTGTATATTTTCCTTCTGTCTGTAATTTATACAAGTCTTCTAATAAAGACAAAGACAGCCAGCGACGACAATAGTGCTCTGAAAGTCCATTTCCTTGCGGATTGTGACGTCCATTGATGTGCATCTCTTTATCTAAGAGAAAACTTCCTTTAGCAGGAGAGTGTACAAAACGTAAAAGGAAAAGGCTTTTTATACCTAAAAATTGAGGTATAACATTCGTGAAACGTTGAAACAAAGTCTCTGGAGAGATTCTATACTTCAAAAGTAAACTTAAAAACGCTTCACCATTCCATGTTTCATTAGCGAAAAATTTCTCGGTATCTTTAATGAATTTCTCCCGATTTATCAGCAGGGCTGCCGAAAAATAACCAGCTTTAAAGTGACTGAGTACTTCTTCAAACGAATTGACTTTAAGAAGAGAAGACGTATTTGCACGTTCTTTTAAGTCGAGGTAATTGAAGCCCAATTCTTTACCTAGTTGAAATACTTTCTGTACTTCTGTCAGTTCGCTATTGAGTAATAATTGTGATGTTTTTGGAACATACACCGAACGCAAATCTTGCAAGTCTGGATAATCATCCAATCCTTTCTCTACAATTTTGTAATTGTACTCTTCTTCTAAGATTTCACTCAATTTATTTATTGCAACTCTATCGTATTGCAATAATTTGTACTTTTTGGTAAAATCAGCGACTTCTTGTTCTAAATCTTCAAAGTAATTGCTGTTTAATTCTAGGTAAGACCTTAATGCTCCAAAGTAGAAATTTTCTTCTCTTAGAGCATAATTACGCGATAACTCTACCAATGTCGTGATGAATGCTCCTACCTTAGTTGGTGCATTTGCTATAATATCTACAACTTTAGAGATGTCAATACCAAACAATTCTAAGGGTATTTCATTTAGGAAATTTGAACCTAATAAATCGCCAACAGGTGCCAATTCATTGTGAAGTTCGCCAGAGGTTAAGTCCTCTTCTGATACCCCAAGTGTATTTGCTAATGCTTTAATTTTTTGTCCTTTGGGGTACTTCTTTCCTTTCTCTATCTCATTCAAATAAGAAATAGAAACCCCAGCCTTTTCTGAGAAATCTTTAAAGGACAAACCTTGTGCAACACGCAATTGCTTGACCTTTAAACCAAAGATGATTTTCGCGTTTTGTGTTTTTGTACTCATATTAAGGGTGAAAATAAGTACAATTAGCGAAAATTCGCAAGGTTTTTACAGTTTTAGTATTAAATGATAGATAAATTAGCGAAAAAGAGCATGAAATGAGAAAAACTGTTACTTTATTATGACTTTTGCGTCAGAATTTCACAACTAATTTATTAACTTTGGCTTAACATTTTTGTTAGACCAAATCAAACAAGACAAAACATGTTTCAAGAATTTAAGGATTTCGCAATGAAAGGCAATTTGGTGGACATCGCCGTTGCTTTTGTTATGGGTGCTGCATTTAATACTGTTGTAACTAAATTTACAGCAGGAATCATTTCTCCATTAGTAGGTATGATTTTCAATACGGATTTCAACGCTATGAAATACGTAATGAAACCAGGAGTATTAAATGATGCTGGCGAAATAGCTGGTGAAGTAGCTATCCTTTACGGTGAGTTTATCACAGCACTTTTAGACTTTATTATCGTTGCTTTCGTAATGTTTATGCTAGTAAGAGGTATTAACAATATGAAGAAAGCAGAAGAGGAAGCAGCTCCAGCAGCTCCACCTGCAAACGAAGTATTGTTAGCTGAAATCCGTGATTTATTACGTAAGTAATCTTTTACAAAGAGCAAAGTATTGATTTCCTCTTAGGAATTCAACATTTTAGCCGATGTTATCCGTCTCGAACCTTGTGTTTGGGGCGGATATTCTTTTTTATAGTATCACGGTCGTTCTACGCCGTGACAATATATAGGGAGTGCTGCTTTGTGACAAAATGTCAGACCAAAACCCATTGGAACACCCTTTGATACACTACCCCTGAGTGCCAAGGCATAAAATTGAATTATGCCAGCATTTAAAAAAGTAAAAAATCGAAAACGTAGTTAAAAGTTAGGGCAGTTTACTAACTACCAACTGACAACTACCAACTACTTATAGATATGACAAAAGGACAAATTAATGTACAAGCGGAAAATATTTTTCCGATTATCAAGCAGTTTTTGTACTCTGACCAAGAGATATTTTTGCGCGAATTGGTGTCAAATGCAACCGATGCGACAAATAAATTATTGACCCTCTCTCGTAGAGGAGAAGTGAAGGGCGAAGTAGGTGATACTACTATCGAAATCTTGTTAGACAAAGAAGCAAAAACACTTACGATTCGCGATAAGGGAATCGGTATGACAGAGGAGGAAGTAGAGAAGTATTTGAACCAAGTAGCCTTTTCTTCGGCAGAGGAATTTTTGGAAAAATACAAGAATGAAGCTTCTATTATTGGTCACTTTGGATTAGGTTTTTATTCTGCATTTATGGTGGCAGACCGCGTAGAAGTGGTGACAAGAAGCTATAAAGAGGGCGCAGATGCTGTTAAGTGGGAGTGTGACGGTAATCCTACTTATGAAATGAGTGCAGGAGAGCGTGACTTTAGAGGTACAGATATCATCCTACATATCAGTGATGATAGTGTTGAGTTTTTGGAAAAAGACCGCATTGATACTTTGTTAGATAAGTACTGTAAGTTCTTACCAGTTGAAATCAAATTTGGTACACGTACAGAGACTACATACGAAGGTGAAGGAGAAGACGAAAAGAAGATTGAAACGGAAGTTGACAACATCGTTAACAACCCGAATCCTCTCTGGAAAAAACAACCGGCTGAGTTAAAAGAAGAGGACTACACGGATTTTTATAATGAATTATACCCGCATTCTACTGCGCCTTTATTTCATATTCATTTGAACATTGATTTTCCGTTTGCGTTGACGGGTATTTTGTATTTCCCTAAGTTGAGTAACTCACTGGAAGTACAGAAAAACAAGATTCAATTGTATTCTAATCAAGTTTACGTAACAGATGACGTAAAGGAAATCGTGCCAGAATGGCTGACATTATTACATGGTGTCATTGATTCACCTGACATTCCGTTAAATGTTTCTCGTTCTTATTTACAGTCGGATAGTAATGTGCGTAAAATCACAGGTTACATCACTAAAAAGGTAGCTGACAAACTACACGACCTTTACAAAAAAGACCGCAACGACTTCGAAGACAAATGGAGTAGTTTAGGTGTATTCGTGAAATACGGTATGTTATCTGATGAAAAATTCAATGACCGTGTTGTGAAAAATGATTTCGCTTTAGTAAAAAATACTGAAGAGAAGCACTTTACAATCAACGAGTACAAAGAAAAAATTAAAGAAACACAGACGGACAAACACGACCGTTTGATTTTCTTATATACAAATGATGCAACCTCTCACCACAGCTACATTGCAGCAGCACAAGCACGTGGTTATGATGTGTTGGTTATGGACAATCCAGCGATTGACTCGCACTTTGTGCAGCATTTGGAGCAAAAAGTGGGCGGCATTACTTTCGTACGTGTTGATAGTGATACGGCGGATAACTTAGTTCAGAAAGATGAAAAGGCAGAGTCAGTTCTTAGCGAGAAAGAGCAAGAAACCGTAAAATCTGTTTTCGCGGGTATCATGGATGACCAAAACGTAACGGTTGACTTGAAGCCATTGTCTCCAACTGACCAGCCTGTACAAATCACACGCGCAGAGTTTATGCGTCGTATGAAAGAGATGTCTCAGTTTAGCTCTATGCCAGGCATGGGTGAGATGCCAGACGCTTACAATGTGGTTGTGAATACAAATCACCCATTGGTTGCGGATAAGATGCTAAAAGGTGACGAGGCGACTCAGAAAAGTATGGCAGAGTATCTTTACCAAGTAGCATTAATCCAGCAAGGAATGTTGAAAGGTAAGGATTTGACTGCTTTTGTGGAGAAGAGTTTGGGAATGCTATAGAACGGTGGACGGCTGACGGGCGCTTCGCTTGACGGTAAACGGAAGCGGTAAGTTCTCTTTTTGAGGGCTTGCCGCTTTTGTTTTTATTACTAACTCTCTCAAATCAAAAAGAAAACGGGTGTGCAAATTAACTGCACACCCGTCTTTTAGTTTAGAACATTTTAGAAATTATAAGTCAAACCTGCTCTAATCTCCAAAGGATTTTCAAATGAGTTATCAGGCACATTCAAATTATACAATAGCATAATTTCATAACCTACTAAACCATTTCCGCTACTATTGTAGCCTGCTCCGATGTATGTATTCAAGCGATTTTCCTTCACTTTGACAAACTCTAGAGTATCATCATAGCGGAAGAAGTTGAAATTATTAGAAGATAGTGGACGACTAGAAGTATAATTTTCGAGTTCTGCATGGAAAAAGAAAGACTGTAGAAATTTTGCACGTGCAAACACTCCAACTCCAAAATCTGTTGCGCCTATTTTATGAGCCGTATTGTCGTTAGCACTTACTTGAACGAATCCTCCGTCTCTTTCTTCGACATTAACTGCGCCTCCCTTTATACCCGTATAGACTACCGAAAAACGAGGTCCAGCAGATAACCAAGGTGTCAATTTATAACCTACCATAGGTGAAATACCAATTTGGAAAAGGCTAAAATTATTCCCGCCACTAAAACCTAAAGTTCCTCCTGCGCCGTACCATAATTTCTGTGTCCAGTTTCCGCTGTCGTCAAAATATTCGTCAGTCTTAGAAGATTTTTTCTTCTTTTTACCGCGACTTTGCGCTTGTATATCTGTACTGAAGCCAAATGTAAAGATGGCTGCCAAAAGTGAGAAAATGAGTATCTTTTTCATATTGTTGATTTTATCAAGAAATAGCAAATAATTGACCACATTAGTGGCTTT
>CALDUB010000063.1 GCA_937923465.1 uncultured Saprospiraceae bacterium | reverse complement strand
CCAATGGTACAGGCAGAAGTCATGTTGATGTCGAAAGGCTCAGAAAACTTTAACAAAGATGAATATGTAATGTCTGAGTTGTTTAATACTTACTTCGGTTACGGTTTGTCTTCTATTGTCTTTCAGGAAATTCGGGAAAGTAAAGCATTGGCTTATTCGGCTTATGCTTATTCTGCGTCTCCTCGTAAGTCACGTGATGCACACTACTTCCAAGCCTATGTAGGCACACAGGCAGACAAGATGCCAGATGCAATCACGGCTATCAGCGAAATCATCGAGACGATGCCATATAGCCCTGAACAAATCGAGCAGTCTCGTCAGTCTATCATGAAAAAGATTGAGACAGACCGGGTTGCTGACCGTAGTGTTTACTGGAATTATCGAGGAGCAGAAGACCGTGGTGTGAACTACGATTTGCGTCGCGATGTTTATGAAAAAATGAAAACGGTTACGCCTGAAGAATTGAAAGCTTTCCAGGAGAAAATGATTAAAGGACGGAAGTATACTGTATTGGTTCTCGGGAATAAAGAGAATGTGGATATGGAATACTTGAAGACTTTGGGGACGGTGAAGGAATTGGGGCTGGAAGAGATTTTTGGGGTGGAGATTAAGCCTTAATCTACGGTAGGACGGTTGACGGTCGCTTCGCTTGACGGTGGACGGTTTCCATCTTTACGACTAAAATGAAAGCCGCGTGAACATTTATGTTTACGCGGCTTTTTTATTTTAGAATGGCGACTTCTCCTTTCTGTTTATAGTTCGCTAATCCAATGATTGGGTCGTCGATTGAGATATCAAGTGTCCAAACGAAAAGGTCATCATCTAACTCTTTTCCGTTAAAAACGCCTTGCCATTTACTTTCAATATCATTCGTCTCAAAAATCAAAGTTCCCCAGCGGTCGTAGATAGAGAATTGATAAAATAAAATCGGAAAATCAACTGATACAAAAGTTTCCAAAACATCGTTTATTCCGTCATTATTGGGAGAAAATACCGTAGGAATAAATATATCAGGAATGCATTTATAATCTTCGATTTCTAAGGTAATAGGAATGCTTGTGCAATCAATTATAGCATCAACATGATACGTTCCAGCTTTTGAAATAAAGTTGATAGAATCAACACGTCCGTCATCCCAGTGATATTCAATTTCATTTTGCATGACTGGCAAGTCGGCTAATACAGCTATATTTATTTTAGAGTCGCGCCCTACACAAACGGTCTCATTAAATGATAAACTTGAGGGGAGTTTAGTCAGTTTCACATCATCAATATCAAAATAATGAACGTAAAAAGTCTCCCAGTGATAATCATAAATAACGCAGGGGTCATTTACTTCAAATTGCCCGACAGTCATCGTAATACCGAAAAAATTCTCATTGCCATCAGATTGAAAACAAGAGCCAATATTGTCCCAACTTCCTAAAAAACGCCCTTCCATAGACTCAGAACGCAGTTCTATTTCTTTATCAACAGCGAAATAGCTATCCTTATTATCTTCATCAATCGTGATAAAAATACTATCGCTATCTAGTAAAATTTTAAAATGCTTATCATCTTCGACAAGGCATAATGTTGCTGGTTCTCCGCTAAATTTTGCCGTGCCCTTATTTCGTGATTGAAACTCGACGTGATAATATGCACCAGATTCTAATGGTTCACTAATCGACGTACAGACGGACTCAGGATAAAAATAACCTTCCAGACCTGCAAAATTAGCGATGCCCACATGATGATTTCCATCAAAGGGTGCGACTGCACTATTCCAAAAAGAACGCGGGTCACTTAGCGGCCATTGATTATTATAATCAAATAAATCTGGCGTTCCCCGTTTCAAACTATCACTAGTACGTTGACTCGCAGGATACCAATAGTCTAGATAATCAAAAGAAGTAGCAGGATTTGTATAGTCGAGATTGGTCGTTGATTCGAAAGTGCCGTTAGGGAGGAGATTTTGAGAGAGCACAAGAGTTTGGATAAGAAGTAAAGAAAGAGTAAAAAAGACTTTCATGATAAAAGGTAAGGTTTTGGCACAAATGGGATATTACATAAAACGCTGTGGAATTGGTTAATTCCACAGCGTTTTTATAGGCTTTTATTTAGACACAGTCATACTCACCACATAACTCGTTCTATCCATTTGCGTCCCATTTTTAGGATAAGGAGAAACAGCAGAAACAGTCACTTTATAATCACCAATCATAGTTGTCACTTCTTTCTTTGGTGCCTTTTTCACAGATTGACCATTCAAGGTAAAAATAACTTCACCTGCGCGAATACAATTTACACCTTCTGGGCAACGACTGTCCTCTGTAACTTCAGCAAATTTTAAGGTAAAGTCACTACCTTTTAATTGCATCGTTTTACCCAAAGCTAAATCAAAAGCTTGATTGAGCATAAACTCAGGATTTGCAGGACCACTAGTCGCTTTTTCATTACAAGCAGTAAAAGCAAACGTCATTGCTAAAAAGGAAAAAAGAAGTAAGTTTTTCATAATTTTTCAAATTATAAGTTGATAGTTGGAAGGTTGCCCTTATTTGAAAACCGTGAACAAGTCATACATCCACCGACAACCGACAACTAGTAAGCTCGCTCGTCGCGGTCTTCCATGTAGTTAATAAACGCACGGTTGACGACACGATTGCCACCTGGTGTTGGATAATTTCCGCTAAAGTACCAATCTCCCGTGTTATCTGGACACGCTTTATGCAAGTCTGGAATGGTTTGGTAAATCACCACTACCTCTGGTTTAATTTCCTCTGGCGTAATGATTTCGGCAATTTTTTTGCTCACTTCTTCGTAGCTAAATTCTGCATACAAAGGCGCTACATGATTGACAATACTATCAACAGGCAAGCCCTCTTGCGCTTTACAACGCTTGTATGCTTTTTCTAGCAATTTCATTTTTCCATTCTCCTTCAACAGTGCAATTAATGCTTTGAATGCCACAAAATTATTCATTTTTGACATATCAATACCATAGCAATCTGGATAACGAATTTGCGGCGCAGAAGAAACAACAATGATTTTCTTTGGACGCAAACGAGATGCTGCCGTGATAATACTATCGCGCAAAGTCGTTCCCCGCACAATACTGTCATCTACCAAAACCAGAGTATCTTTTTCGTTCTTGACGATACCATAAGTCACATCATAGCCATGTGTCACCATGTCACCACGAGAGTTATCATCTGCTATGAAGGTACGTAATTTTTCATCTTTCACAATAATTTTCTCTACGCGAGCGCGCAAGGACATTATTTTGTCTAATTTCTTAGCTTTTATACCTCCTTTAGCTTTCGACTCTTTCTTTATGAGTTCAGTTTTCTTTTCACTCAACTTATCTTCTACTCCCTGCACCAAACCGTAAAAAGAACTCTCTGCCGTATTCGGAACAAATGAGAATACAGTATTCTTAAAGTCATAATTAACTTCTTTCAATACTCTATCCGCCAACTGATGTCCCAACTTTTTACGCTCTAAATAAATATCTCTATCTGTCCCACGTGAAAAGTAAATACGCTCAAAAGAACAAGCAGTACGCGCTCTTGGTTCCGTAAATGGCAACTCCATAACCCGACCGTCTGCTTTAACTATCAAAGCATGACCTGGCTCGACTTCTTTTACTTTTGAAATGTGAATACCAAAAGCAGTTTGTATTGCTGGACGCTCCGAACAACACACAACAATCTCCTCATCTGCGTAATAAAATGCTGGACGAATGCCCGACGGGTCACGCATCACGAAGGCATCTCCATGACCGATAAGTCCTGCCATAGCATAGCCACCGTCAAACTTTTTGCTGGCGCGACGCAAAAGGCGTTGAACATCCAAGTTCTTAAAAATAAGGTCGTTGATTTCTTTGTTGGAGTGTCCTTCTGGCTTGTACCAAGTAAAAAGGCGCTGCACCTCATCATCTAAGAAGTGCCCGATTTTTTCGAGCATCGTGATGGTGTCTGACTTCTCTTTTGGATATTGACCGAGTTCAACTAATTCTTCAAAAAGCTCGTCAACATTGGTGAGATTGAAGTTTCCTGCGAGGACAAGATTACGGCTAATCCAGTTGTTTTGACGCAATAAAGGGTGTACTGCTTCAATACTATTGTTGCCATGTGTGCCATAGCGTAAGTGACCCAACAGCAATTCTCCCGTATAAGGTAAGTTAGCTTTTAACCAAGCTGGGTCTTGCATGCGCTCAGGTGGCAGGTCGTTGAAGTACTTATATACATCATCGAAAACGGCTTTTAGAGAATTGCGCTCGTTGCTTCGTTTGCGACTAATGTAGCGTGTACCTGGTTCCGTTCCCAATTTAATGGTAGCGATACCAGCACCGTCTTGACCACGATTACGTTGTTTTTGCATCAAAAGGTGCAATTTATTAACACCGTAAAGTGCCGTACCGTATTTTTTACGGTAGTATTCAAGTGGCTTGAGTAAGCGAAGGAGAGCGATACCGCACTCGTGTTTTATGAAATCACTCATAGGAGAGAAAATCTATTTGGTTGTAAATAATTTGCTTTTAGTAAAAACAGATTACTTGTGTGCCGATGGTTAAAATCAGACCGCAAAAGTAGAAGGAATAAATGGAAAGATAGGATTCAGAATGAGTTTATTTGAAAAGGAATTTTCAGAAAAAAACCTACTTGTCGTTTGTTTGCGTAAATGGTGTAAGAATGCTCGTTTTTTCGCACCAAAAACTAATATTCTTCCGTTCTTTGTGTATCAACTTTACCCAGTTTTTTATCACGTCTAAATTTATGTCTAAACACAAAACATTAAACTTTTCTTATTTATCCATATCGCTGCTCAAAATCAGCAAACGACTCCTACTCTGTTTTCTCTGTTTTCTTCCTTTTTCATCAACTGCTCAAACGATAACAGTAGACAGCATTTCCATTATTGGCAATCCAAAAACAAAACGCAATGTAATTTTGCGGGAATTAAACTTTCAAATAGGCGATACGCTCAATTTGGACAATATGATGGAGCGTTTTGCAGAAAACCGTTTGCTCTTATTAAATACGGGAATTTTTCGCGAAGCAGATTTTAATGTAAAAAAATGGGATACCGACAGCAACAAAGCACATTTAGAACTAACTGTCGCGGAGACTTTGCCTATTCTTCCTGTTCCTATTTTTGAGTTAGCAGATAGAAATTTTAATGTCTGGTGGAAAGAGATGAATAGAGACTTAAAGCGGATAAATTACGGATTAATCTTGTATCATTTTAATCTGACAGGACGACGCGACAAGCTCAAACTATCAGGTCAGTGGGGATATACTCGAAAGGCGGAGATTGATTATAAATTACCTGGCATCAATAAATCTCAAACAGTTGGTCTTGGTATTAATGTCTTGGTCGCACGCAATCAAGAAGTCCCTTTTCGTGCATTTGACAATCGTTTAGAGTTTTTTAGGTCAGACGACACCTTTCTTTTTAATCGTTTTAGGTCAAGTGTGCGTGCATTTTATCGTCCAAAATTATTTTCAATTCACAAGTTTGAACTTTTCTATCACGATAATTTTATTGATGAATATGTAGCAACTGACTTGAATCCTGATTTTTTCGGTAATGACAAAACGCGACTTTCCTATTTTGCCTTTCAGTATGACTTTATCTGCGATAAGAGAGATATCAAACCTTACCCTACAAAAGGCTACCTTTTTTCAACAACGCTACGTAAGGACGGTCTCGGCATTCTAAAAAATAGAAATGCCTTTCATCTAAGCTCGCGCTACGCAAAATATATTCCCCTAAGCAAACGCTTTAGTATCGAAGCCATAGCGCAAGGACGTTATTCTTTTGTACGCAAACAGCAGCCCTATTATGACATGAAAGCTCTTGGTTTTTTTGAGGATTATATACGTGGGTACGAGTTTTATGTCATCGACGGATTAGATTATTTTTATCAAAAAACGGCGCTCCGCTTTGAAATTTTCAGTGGAGAAATTAATTTTGGTAAACTATCGCCTCTCGAAGCGTTTAGAAAAATGCCAACTCGCGTTTATTTTAACTTAAACAATGATTTAGGCTATACCAATGACCCATATTTTGGTGTAGACAATCCTCTTAACAATTCTTTATTGTGGGGGCGCGGTGTCGGATTGGATATAATCGTATATTACGCCGCTGTTGTACAAATGGAATACAGCGTTAATCGACTAGGAGAAAGCGGTTTCTTTTTACATCTACGATTAGGCTTTAATTAACACGATTAGAAATTAGGTAGTGAGTGAAAACGACTGATGCATTTCTTTTACTCACAAGGTGACTTTGAGTCACCACGTGAGTATCCAACGTTTTGAGCCATTACCAGAAATTATACATTTCAAATGCAAGTAGTAGTTTATAGTACATTTTTAAAGGAAAAAGACATTCCTCATGTTCAGACTTTTTTTGATGTTTTGCATCAAGCAGGCATTAATGCCTATGTGTATGAGCCTTACTTGAAAGAGTTGCAAGGTAAAATTGAGTTTTTAGGTAATGTTGGAAAATTCTCGGGTTATGTTGATTTTCAGATAAAGAAAATGGATTTCATGATTACGCTTGGGGGCGACGGAACGATACTCAATGCTGCGACAATTGTGAGAGACAGTGGCGTACCTGTTTTAGGTATCAATCTTGGGCGTCTAGGTTTTTTAGCAGGCATTGAAAAAGCTCGTATAAAAGAGGCTATTGACCTTCTACAGCGAGGAATGTATAGTATAGAAGACCGTAGTATGTTACAAATTGAAAGTGATGCGCCTCTTTTCGGTGAAGTTCCTTTCGCCTTAAATGACATGACGATTCTGAAGCGAGATACCTCTTCGATGATTACCATTCATACTTACATAGATGGTGCTTATTTGAACTCTTACTGGGCAGACGGTATTATTATCGCAACGCCGACAGGTTCGACGGGGTATTCTTTGAGTTGTGGAGGTCCGATTATTTTTCCAAATTCAGGTAACTTTGTCATCACGCCAGTTGCGCCACACAATCTAAATATTCGACCGATTGTTATTTCAGATAATTCGGTCATTTCATTTGAAGTAGAAGGGCGTGCCGAGAATTTTTTATGTACACTCGATAGTCGTTTTGAGACGATTACTTCCTCTTCTCAATTAGCTGTACGTAAATGTGATTTTCCGATGAAATTGGTACAATTAAATGAGACCAGCTTTATGCGTACTATACGTGACAAATTAGCTTGGGGAATGGACAGTCGAAATCATTAACATTGGTTGCGGGTACGAGCTTTGACCCTCTTTTTTCTTTCTCATGTGGCTTTCAAAGACATTTTTCTTGTTTTTTGAGACCTTTACAAACCAATACCCTATCGAAATACGTTATCTTAGTAAATAAACAACTGCACCGTCAGCTAATTTTGTCACCCTGAAGAATAAGGGGAATTGGCAACCGTCAACTAATTTAAGATGCAAAGTAAAATAATCCTTCTTCTCCTATTTTTCCTTTCTTTTTTCGGCAACTTGTCCGCTCAAGTCATCACTGTTTCCGACGATTTATCTGTGCGCAGTGATTTAGGTTTTGACATTTTGGGAGAAATGAAAGGAAATTTACTGCTTTTTCGAGACCGTACGGCGCGTTTTGAAGTACAGGCTTTTAATGATAAAATGCGGGCAACTTGGACAAAAGAATTAATCCTAGACAAACGTAGACCGCAGATAATTGATGTGATAGCAGACAAAGAGAGCTTCTGCGTTTTTTATCATTTTAAAAGAAAAGGAAACACCATACTCAAGGCACACAAATATGACCCTGCCGCCAATTTGATTGATAGTGTAGTTGTCAAGGATTTTGGGTCCGTTTTTTATACGCCTGATTTACAGACACTTGCCTCTGAAGATAAATCCAAAATCGTATTTTTTGAAGTAGAAAACCAGTCAGATGTTAAAGCAATTTCTTTTGACATCAAAAAAATGAAGTTGATTTGGGAAAAAGAATATAAAAGTAATGAAAGCAGTTGGAATAGAGATTTCAGAGAAATATTGACAGACAATTCAGGCAGTTTTTATCTCATTTTTGAAAGAGATAATCGTAAGGCACAATTAGAAAAACACCGCTTTGAAATATATCAACTCAATGGTAGTTCTATCATCAGTAAGTCTATTCCAATGACTGAGTTTGTACGTTACGATATACGATTTGAATATGATAATTTGAATAAAAAACTCGTGGCGGGAGGACTATATTCAGAAGAAAGTTCAGCCTGGGCGCGAGGTTCTTTTTATACAAATTTTGCTTTAGACTCTCCCGAAACACCTACCTTTCACTATCATCCTTTCAATGATGAATTTGTCTTCAATCTCATGGAAGAAAGTGAAAAAGGTATGAAAAACAAAAAGAACAAAGGTATCATGGAGACGAGCATCCAAGAGATTGTTATGCGTCGCGACGGTGGTATTCTCATTATTGGAGAACAAAATCGTCACTTGGATAGAGGATATGGAAATACGCGCGGTAGTGTAGGAACAGCCAATAGTTCTTATGGCGGACGTTATATTACGGACTACTTTTACGATGACTTATTTGTCATTTCTTATCATCCAACGGGAGAGGAACATTGGAAAAAAGTTTTGCACAAAAAGCAATACTCTCAGGACGACGATGCCGTCTACTCTTCCTATTTTTTAGCAAAAACACCTTCTTCTCTTCGCCTGCTTTTTAATGACGAAATACAGTATGAAAACACCGTGAGTGAATATATCCTGAAAGGAAATGGAGATTTTTTACGCAACAGTGTAATGAGTACCGAAAATCAACGATTACGTTTGCGATTCAAAGATGCTTTACAGATTTCGGCAGATGTAGTCATAGTACCGAGTGAAGCGCGGAATAAATTGAAGTTAGTGCGGGTGAAGTACTAAAAACACTTCTCTAGCAATAACAAAACCCCTGTTTCAACTCGAAACAGGGGCTTTGTGTTTGGTGTAAGTAACGTTATTTATTTAATCAAATAAACTATCGTACTGATTGCCATCTGACCTTTCTACAGGTTTAGCCACAGGAGAATCCAAATCCAAAACATCCTTACCGCTATAAGCAGAATCCAAAAGAGACTCTTTTTCTCCGTCTAGTAAAAGTAAATCATCAGAGTCTTTTTCCCACTTTTCGAGCATTCTCAATCCTTCATCTTCAAAAACACCATTCTGTAAGTCCACACTCTCCATAAAATTGGAAGTAACGTCCATAAAACGTTCCATTTCTCCCACTTTATGACTTACATCATCGGCGATAGTTTCCAATGCTTGGTCAAACATTGCCTTCTTATCCTTGTCACCTTTAATAATACTCATCGCAGATTGCATCGCACCGTGAGAAGCCGTTATTGCCTTGCGCTCCTGCTCTTTGACCATAACTTGGTCTTTCACATCTTCCATTAAAATGGTAGAGTTCTGTTCCATTTTATTCAAAACGCGATACATCACTTCCATTTTCGTGTAAAGCGCAGTCAATTTCGCATTACTCTCTTTCATCCGTCCCGCCTTACGCGAAGCTAAAATAAGTTGTGTTCTGTCCTCTAACTTTTTAGCTTTAGTCGCCGTCGCAAGATTGGCTTTGATTTCATTTTCATTATTAAAAATAGTCTCTCTCAACTTGTGCATTTGTCCACGTAGTTGATTGACTTGACGGCGCATCTTTAGTAAGTTATCATTCAAACTATCAATATAGCTTTTCAAAACACCAATCGGGTCAATCGTCACAAACAATCCCGTAATCCAACGCATCACAGACTTGTACATGTACCAGACTAGGTTCCGCATTTTCGGGTCAAAAACGAGATAAAGCACCGTTGCCAAAACAGCAATAGTCGTCGCTAAACCAGCTGTGCTAGCAAAGATTACAGGCCAATTCAAATTGACAAGTAATGCTCCAATTCCAATCGCGATACTCCCCAGAAATATGCCTCCTGCTACTCCTTCAGGACGTTGCCAAAATGATTTTTTCTTAATTTCTTTCATAAATTAGTTACCCTAGAGACGAGGCACTGCCGCGTCTATCATCACCATTGTTTTCAATTAAACGGCTAAAATAGCAATTTTCTTTTTTAAAACAACATTTATTCTATCAAGGTGGTTCAAAGTAGCACAGTCGTTCCACGCCGTGACTAATCAAACGCGGCGTGGAACGACCGCGATACTTTCGCAAAGCCATTCCTTATCAGCCACATCTGTCGTCTCTTTAATCTCTTTTAATAATTTTTGTTGCCCCGCTTTATCATTTGGAGACAAAGCTAATAATCGACCAGAGAATCGTATCAGATTTAGAAAGCTATCCCGATGATATCCCAAATCCTTTTGACGATAAATAAATCGCTTAAAAGAATCTAACAAAGAATACAAAGCTTCCTCTTCCCCTAAGGAAAAATATATCTTTAACAACATCCGACGTGACTC
>CALDUB010000062.1 GCA_937923465.1 uncultured Saprospiraceae bacterium | reverse complement strand
GTTAAGTAAACTTGCAAAAATCCCCGAATCCCTCGTTTCTGGGTACTTTTTTAAGCATTTCTCCCTAATCCCTTTTCCGTCTATCAGTAAAAAATCACGGTGCTTAAAGTATCACGTCCGTTCCACGGCGTGACTCATCATACAAATTCACGCCGTGGAACGGACGTGATACTTTAAGCACCGTGATTTTTTTACTGATAGACGGAAAAGGGATTAGGGAGAAATGCTTAAAAAAGTACCCAGAAACGAGGGATTCGGGGATTTTTGCAAGTTTACTTAACATAACATAAATTATAGATAAAACATACCACTTTTAAACATTAATCGCTAAGCCCTGAGAATCGCGTCAAAAAATAATCTTGCACGTCCACCAGAAATCTTCGATTGTAGCGCCATTCTTTTTATAGAAATTCACAGCGGGCTCATTCCAATCCAAAACTTGCCAGCGGACCATACGGCACTCCTTTTCCTTAGCGACAGCTACAAACGCGTCAAACAGCTGTTGTCCATAGCCAAATCGTCTAAAGCGCTCAGAAACGCAAAAATCCTCTAAATAAAGCATTTTTCCTTTCCAAGTCGAATATGTCATGTAATACAGCGTCATACCACGAATTTCGCCTTCTTCCTCTAAAACTAGCGCCTCAAAAACGCCTGCCGCAAAATCTTTCTCATAATCCTCCAGAGTCGCCGTTAATGCGTCTTCAGACTTCTCGTAAATCGCTAATTCGCGAACTAAACCATATATGGCTGACAAATCGTTTTTAGTCGCTTTTCTTATCATTTTTACACCAAATTTTATTTGGAATCCTTCCAAATTCCTTATTTAAGAACATTTCACAACAAATAAAGCAGTTTTTCGCTTATCAAGTTTAAATTTGCAAAAAATAAAATAATAAAAATGGTATTTCCTACTTATATTAGCCTATCGACTGTCAGTCAACAACTGACGATTTTTCTCTTCCTCCTCTCCCCTGTTATCCTCTTTGCGCAGGATAAAGAAAGAGACCTTCAAGATTTGCGTGTCGATGTCGTTTATCTTGCTTCTGACCTTCTAAAAGGGCGCGAAACAGGTACGGAAGGTGAAAAAATGGCGGCACAATATATCATTTCTCGCTTCAAAGACTTGGGTTTAGAACCTAAAGGAACAGACGGCTACCTACAGCCTTTTGATTTCAATTTTAAACCCAATCCGCACGAAGCAGAAAAAGAAGCGCGTACGGGGCGCAATATTGTCGCTTATTTAGACAATGGAGCAAAGACTACAGTTGTTATTGGGGGTCACTATGACCATTTGGGCATCGGACGGTTTGGTTCCCGATATGTAGGCGAACCACAAATACACAATGGTGCAGATGATAATGCCAGCGGTATCGCTTCTATCCTACTCTTGGCAAAGGCGCTAAAGAGCTCTGATTTGAAAAATAACAATTACCTGTTTATAGCTTTTAGCGGTGAGGAATTGGGTTTGTATGGCTCAAAATACTTTGTAAACAACTCTACGATTCCTTTAGAGTCAATCAATTATATGATAAATTTAGACATGGTTGGTCGTTTAAATGAAGATAAAGTATTGGCAATCAATGGTGCAGGAACTTCGCCTGCTTGGAAGGAAATCTTTGGAAAATTAAATGTACGTGGTATCAAAGTAAAAACGACGGATAGTGGTATCGGACCTTCTGACCATACGTCTTTTTACCTGCAAGATATTCCTGCTTTACATTATTTTTCTGGTCAACATACAGACTATCACAAACCTGAAGATGACTCAGAACGCGTAAACTATAACGGAATCTACGAGATTTCTGAACATATTTACGCCGTCATTTCTGCTTTGGACAGCGGAGAGAAAATCGAATTTACAAAAACGAAGGATAGTAACGAAGGTCGTAGCGTTTCTAAGTTTAAAGTAACGCTTGGTGTTATGCCTGATTACGTCTATGAGGGTGTAGGAATGCGTATAGACGACGTACTATCAGACCGCCCCGCAGAGGCAGCAGGCATGGCAAAAGGCGACATAATTATCAAAATTGGAGATATTGAAGTGAAAGATATTTATGATTACATGGATGGTTTAGCAAAATTTAAGAAGGGAGATAAGACAATGGTGGTCGTAAAAAGGAAGGATAAAGAGGAGAAAATGAAAGTCGAATTTTAGTTATTACTTACTAGTTATTGTGTTCTTGCATTGAGAAGAAACTATACACCTCTAGAACTTACAAGATTTATCGCTTATGCCAAAACAATCAACGGACTACCTCATACAGCTTATCAAATCTTTGACAAAAAGTGAAAAGCGACATTTTCGCCTATTTGTCAGAAGGAATCAAGCTTCAGAAGACATTTTATTTCTACAACTTTTTGACTTCTTGGAAAAGAATGGAGAGTATGATGAAGATAAAATACTGAAGACTATTCCTGATATTAAAAAACGTCAGTTATCGAATCTTAAAGCGCATTTGTACAAACAATTGCTGATTTCGTTGCGCCTGCTCAATAAAAACTACGACGAAGAGATTGATAATAGAGAGCGAATTGACTTTGCTAAGGTATTGTACAACAAGGGTTTGTATCGCCAAGCCTTAGAAGTACTCGAACGCGTCAAAAAACGTTCTGTAGAGGCGCGTCAGAAGGCTTTGGTCTATGAGATTACGGAGTTTGAGAAGATGATTGAAGGGCAATATATCACACGTAGTCTTGAAAATCGTGCGGAGGAAGTAACAGAGGAGTCAGCAGACCATTTAAGAGAGCTACAGATAGAGAATGAATACTCAAATCTTTCTCTGCGTTTATACGGTCTTTATCTAAAGGTCGGATATGTTCGAGATGAAAAAGACTATGTTTTCATTAAGAATTTCTTCAATTCTAATCTACCTAAACACGATTATGATAGCTTAACTTTCTTTGGTAAGCTGCATTGGTGTCAATCCTACGTTTGGTATCACTATATCTCTCAAGATTTCTTAAATTGCTACCGTTATGCGCAGCGTTGGGTAGATTTGTTTGAGGAAAATCCAGATATGCGGGCACGTCAACCTGCTTTGTATCTTAAAGGATTGCACAATCTTTTGAATGCGTTACATAACCTACTCCACTACGATAAATTTGTGGAAGTTTTAGACCAGTTAGAAGCATTTCCTGAAGAATTTAATGTCAAGCAAATCAAAAATATAGAAGGACTTTATACTCTGTTCCACTATATTCATCTCATCAAGAAGCACTTCATCGCGGGTACTTTTACGGAGGGATTAGAAGATATAGCTCCACTCAAGAAGCTATTAAAGAACAATCCTTACAACTGGGACAAGCGCCGCATCATGATTTTTAATTATCGCTTGGCTTGTATGCACTTTGGCGCTAGTCAGTTTGATGAAGCCATTGATTATTTAAATCTTATTATCAATCAAAAAACGCCCGACTACCGTGGAGATATTCAGTCTTTTGCGCGTATTTTAAATTTGATTGCTCACTTTGAATTAGGAAATGACCAACTGGTAGAATATCAGGTTAAATCTGTTTATCGCTTCTTAGCTAAAATGGAGGATTTACATGAGGTTCAAAAGGAAATTTTCCGATTTGTGCGCAAGCTATCTCGTGTGAGGCGCGAAGAATTGCATGTTGAATTTGTTAGCTTAAAAGATAAGTTAGTCAAAATACAAGCGAAAAAATATGAAGGTCGTGCCTTCCTTTACCTTGACATTATCTCTTGGTTGGAAAGTAAGATTGAAAATCGCCCTGTAGAGGAGGTAACACAGGAAAAATTTAAGAAGAGTCAGGAAAATAAAGTTTGATTTGTTTGGCGTTGTTAGAATAGTTTGAGTTGTTTGTGGCTCAAACTATTCTAACAAATCAAACCGTTCTAACTATTCCAACAAGTAAACAACAAATGACCTTACAACAATGGCAGTCCTCTGGTAAATATTTCAACTACAAAGGACATCAAATATTCTACAAGAAAGAAGGTAAGGGAACTCCCCTATTCCTTGTTCATGGCTTTCCTACAGCCTCTTGGGATTGGCATAAGGTCTGGGATGCGCTCACTAAAAAGTATACGGTTTATGCTTTAGATATGATTGGTTTTGGTTTTTCTGACAAACCGAAGAGTTACGGTTATTCTTTGACGGACCAGGCAGATTTGTGGGAGGTCTTTGCGGAAAAAAATGGCATTGAATCCGCTCATATTCTAGCACATGACTATGGAGATACTGTTGTTCAAGAAATGATTGCACGTTTTACCATGCGTCAAAGAGAACAAGTGCAAATGCTTGATATTCTGTCCGTTACCTTATTGAATGGAGGCATCTTACAAGGAGGATATCGTCCTCGTTTTATTCAGACATTTTTGGCAAGTCCTCTTGGTCCTGTATTTTATCGTTTCATTGGGAAAGCAAGTCTGAGACGCACTTTCAATAACATATTTGGAGATAAAAAGGCAACAGAACAAGAGATTGATGAGTTTTGGTCATTAATCGAACACAACAATGGTAGGAAAGTTATGCCCTATGTTATGCGTTACTTACATGAGCGCGAAAAGAAAAAAGTCCGCTGGGAAAATGCCCTGGCAAATTGCCCTGTCCCTTTAAAACTTATCGACGGCGTAGAAGACCCTATTTCAGGGCAAAATATTGTAGATTTATTTAAGAAAAAAGTACCTAATGGAGAGGTGGTTGAATTGAAAGGTATTGGGCATTATCCGCAGACAGAGGCGCCTGAATTGGTAATTTCTAACTTTGTTTAACTATGAACCATGAACGGGTTAACTATGAACCTCGTCTCAGTAAAACAAACTAATTGATGAGACGAGGTTCATAGTTCATAGTTATAAGAACCCATCATCTAAAATATCATCTCTCCCCAACCCTTCCGTTTCAGGATAAAAATAACGATAAATCAAATAAACCGCTGCTGCCACTGGCAAGCTGATGACCATTAAGGACACCATGTAGCGAACTGAAACGCCTAAAAAGCTAATCGTTTGGAATTGGTAAATGTTTCGGAAGAAATTGTAGACAAAGGGATGAATAAAAGAAATGACGACTCCCGCATGAAAATTCGTCAGAATGGTGTTTTTTCCCGTCTTCAGACAATATCGCCAGATAGCAAAGAATAAATAAGCCGCAGGAATACCCGTATGAAAAATAGTATAAAATAATTCATTTTTGCTAATCGTCTCTGATAGTCCTACTCCAAACTCCTTTTGCAATATTACCAAAATAGTCATCCCAAATGCGTGAATGATACCGTGATAATGAACGTTATGTGTGCGGATAATTTGTAGCATCTTCTGTAAAAGTATCACGGTCGTTCCACGCCGTGTAATGTGACGAGTCACGCCGTGGAACGGACGTGATACTTTAGATATATCGTTTGTCGACAGCAAATTTTTCAGGATACAATGGTGTGATATTCTTATAAAAATTCATCATCACTTTTAAGTCTTCCTCTTTGTCTCCTGTCGGATGAATAACCACATTACCTACTCCTGCCAGTTTCTTTTTATAGTCTAAATATCCAAAAGTAATCGGAACGCCTGCCCCTATCGCCGTGTAATAAAAACCAGTTTTCCATTTGTCATTTCGGCTACGCGACCCTTCAGGCGTCACAACCATAGCAATACGGTCATTTTCCTTAAAGAAGTCTTTCATTTGCTCCACATAGCTCTTCGCTCCGCGCTCTTGCGCCGTTCCACTCCTATTGATACCTAAACCTCCTAAAGGTTTGATAAACAAGCCCATAGGGAACTTAGTCCAAGTGTCTTTTATTGTAAATCTCAACGGAATATCTAATACATAGAATGCCAATCGCATAAAATAACCGTCCCAATTTGTCGTATGCGGAGCAGCTATCATAACACAATACTGAGCTTCTGGTGGCGTGTTTCTATCTACTTTCCAGCCGTGCATTTTTAATAAAAATTCAGCTATTCTTTTTAACATATAAATCTATTGTTTTTTGCCTACATACTGGCTGCTTTAGCTGCCTAGGTCTCTATATTTGATTGACTAAGACAGCTAAAGCAGCCAATACAATAGTCAACCTGGCGCAAGGTAAGAATAAAATATAAATTACATATGTGTTTTAGTATCGTGGAACAAAAGCATCATATTAGCGAATTTTCGCTAAGTATCCTTATCTTTGGCGAATGTACGATGAAAATACGCTCGATATGCACCAATACTTAGAAGAAACCGATTTTTTATATTTTTCAACAAATTCAATACGAGAATATATTGGAAAAGTAATAGAAAACTGCAATAATGACAACGAAAAGGCAGTAAGTCTTTATTACGCCGTGCGTGATGGTTGGCGCTACAATCCCTATCGGATTAGTTTTGTGCGAGAAGATTGGACCGTTGGAAAAATATTCGAGAAACCAGATGGACATTGTCAAGACAAAGCCATCCTTTTGGTTACATTTGCACGCGCATGTGGCATTCCTGCTAGATTACATTTGGCAAAAGTGAGAAACCATATTGCGGTCGATGCCTTAACTAAAAAACTAGGTACAAATGTCCTCACACCTCACGGATATGTTGAGTTGTTCTTAGAAAATAAATGGGTAAAAGCCACTCCAGCATTCAATAAAGAACTTTGCGAAAAACTAAACGTTTCTCCTTTAGAGTTTGACGGAAAAACAGACTCTTTTTTTCAAGAATATGATAAAACGGGCAGTGTCTTCATGGAATACCTAGAGGACTATGGTACTTTTGCAGATGTCCCACTTGATTTCATGATAAAAAACATGCGGGAGACTTATCCTGTTATAATGGAAAAGTATGCAGGTGTGGATGTGGTGGATTTTACGAGGTAACAGGATGTTAGATATTGGACGTTAGATTCAAATCGCTCGAAAAATCTAAGATTTTTCTCTTTGCGCGTTCTAATACAAGCATCCTTTGTTAAGCTGCGCTCGAAAAAACTTTGCGCCTCCGCGTCTTCGCGTTCAATTACATCTTCTTCTTTCAAAATAGACAATAATCAATAAAAAATATACAATTAGAAATGGCAGATAAAACAATGTGGACAGGTTCAGACTTATATCTCTGTGACCCAGAATTAGCACAAGCATTTCATATGGCGCGTGTATTAGGAATGCCTCTCTTAATCGAAGGAGAGCCAGGAACAGGCAAGACAGAGTTGCCTTTACAATTCTCTCAAAGCCTAAACCTAGACATGCATGTCTACCCTGTAGGTTCTAAGAGTACCGTTGACCAGTTTGTCGCTAAGTTTGACCACGTTAAGTACCTCAGAGACAGTCAGGTAGAAGTATTGAATGCACAGCGAGAAGAACGCGGCATGGACGGACTGAGCACTAGCGGTCGTAGCACAGAGAACTTAGATGATTATATCAACCTAGGTCCTGGCGCAAAAGCATATTCTGCGAAGAATTCCGTATTGCTCATTGATGAAATCGACAAAGCTCCACGTGAATTTCCGAATGACTTGCTGTACGCTTTGAGTCACCGTAAATTCGTGATGCCAGAGAGTGGACGCGTTATCTCTGCTACCGAAGACGATATGCCTGCCATAGTTATCACAAGTAACCGCGAGCAAGAGCTTCCAACAGCTTTTAAAGGGCGTTGTATTTATCATTACATTAGTTTCCCCGAGGCAGAAGTCATGCACGAAATCGTGCGCAAACACTTCCCTGATGCAGATAATGAATTGGTTGATAAAGCGATTAATCTTTTCTATCAATTGCGTCGTGCAGGTATGGAGCGTGCACCTAGTACGCGTGAGTTGCTAAATTGGTTGAAATACTTACAGACTTTTAAGAAAAATGAGGCTTTGGATAGAATTGTGAAACGAAGTGGACTTGGGGTACTTGTGAAGACGGAGAAGGATTTGCTAAAAGCGCAGCGATTTTTGAACTAGAAGAATTTTTCATCAAATAAAACCTAAAAGGTTTTCTTTGTCATTTCGACGCAGGAGAAATCTGAGTAACAGATACACTCAGATTTCTCCTACGTCGAAATGACAAAAATCTAATGATTTTTGATAAAATACTCTCACTTAAGCTTTTCGACAATAATTCACCAATATTCAAAACCATGTTTGATAGTCTTCCTCATCATTTTCGCGCACATAGCCTGAACGCAGACGTTCGGACCTTGCTTTTATTGAGAAAGGCAATGGAAAAAGGTCTAATCAACACAATCGGCGACATGTACGTCCTCTTAAAAGGATTAGTCGCCAAAGACCTAAAAGACTACGGACCATTCGCTGTAGCCTTCTACGACTATTTCCTTAATATCGAAATCAAAAAAGGCGAAACCTTAGAATCCGCAGTAGCCCGCTCTGAGTCCTTCAAAGATTGGGCAGAAGAATACCTCTTAGATGAAAAGTACATCGAAGAGAAAGACCGTCCGACAGTCCATGAGTTGGTAGATAAGTATTTGAATGAAATTCACTTGACTTCATTCGACATCAAAAAAATATTGGACGGCGCGGAAATCTTCAATAAAGACAATCCTGATTTAAAAGATAAACTCACTGAAGGCGCAGAACAAGACAACACTGAAAGAATGTTGCAAGAAGCAGCTGACTACCAAGGAATTAGCGTAGAGGAATTGCTAGAAAGAATGCGTAAAGTCGCAGAAAATCAACGCGAAGCACACAATGGCGGTAGTCATTGGATTGGTTCGGGCGGAACTTCTCCCTATGGAAATGGCGGCGCAGCCATTGGCGGCATCCGTGTCGGTGGCAAAGGCGGAGGAAAGAATGCACGCGCCGTGATTGGTGACCCGCGCTTCTACCCTGTTGACACCAAAGTGCCCTTGACAGATAATAATATTGATGTTGCTCTCGCAGGTTTAAAAGGGATTGAAGAAGAAGACTCTGAAAAGTACCTAGATATTCCTGACACAATAAAACAAGGCTTAAAACGCGGCGGTATCTTCATGCCCGAAGAAAAAGAGAAGATTACGCAAAAACTACAAGTGCTTTTGCTGATTGATAATGGTGGTTGGTCTATGTCTCCTTACATCAAGACGGTGACTACCCTCTTCTCTAAAATGGACAAACGTTTTGCGCACGACCTCAAGACTTATTATTTCCACAACACGATGTACAATGGCGCCTACAAGGATGAACGACGTACTCAGTTTGAAAATATCGAAAAAATTTGCTCTCTACATAAAAACTACTCGGTTTTTATCATCGGAGATGCAGACATGGCGACTTATGAAGTCAGCAAGGCAAGCGTAGATACTTGGAAACAATTAACAGAACGCTATGACCGCTTGGCTTGGTTAAATCCTATGCGCGAGTCTTATTGGCAATCCTCTGACACAGTCCCTTTCTTTCGCTCCTTAGCGGAAATGTATCCTTTAACGCCTCAAGGGATTATTGATGCAGTCTTGGATATGAATCGAAAACGTAGATATTATAAAATGTAGATTTTTCAACGATGAACTATGAACGATTTAACGATGAACCCCGTATCATCAATTAGTACGTTTTACTGAGACGAGGTTTATAGTTAGCTCGTTCATAGTTCATAGTTGAAAAAAAATAACATTTTTTCAAACGCCTATCTATTGATTATCAATTACTTAGAAAACAAGTTTTAAAAAATGGGAACTTTTTTCCTCAAAGACTTGTAATATTCATCAGAACGCTATACTTTTGCGCTCGCTAAACAGCAATACTGCTTTTGTATATTCTACGAAAGCAACATTTCAAAGGAGAAATGGCAGAGCTGGTTTAATGCACCGGTCTTGAAAACCGACGTACCCTAACCGGTACCGGGGGTTCGAATCCCTCTTTCTCCGCAATTACGGGTTATCATTTATTTGATAACCCGTTTTTTGGTTTTTACCCCCCTAGCCCCCTATTGGGGGAACTCGCCTTTAGCTTAATTTTATGATAACTCTGAACTGTTCTATTTCAACTGAAACACTAAAATTAAGAATTACAAAAAAATCAAAATCGAAGAAAGTTCCCCAATAGGGGGTTAGGGGGTAAATACTCCCCTACGACACCAAACATTCAATACTCCGTTCTCCTGTCTAGACAGCATTGTAATCAGTAATAATACAATATCCCAATACATAAATTTGTTTAAAAATCTTTTTCAAAAAATACTTGTACTATTCAAAATAAGAATATACTTTTGCGCTCGCTAAACAGCAATACCGCTTTTGTATATTCTACAAAAGCAACATTTCAAAGGAGAAATGGCAGAGCTGGTTTAATGCACCGGTCTTGAAAACCGACGTACCCTAACCGGTACCGGGGGTTCGAATCCCTCTTTCTCCGCAATTACGGGGCATCATTCATTTGGTGCCCCGTTTTTTGGTTTTGCGCCCAATCTAAAATCTACTTTGAATGTATCACGTCCCTTCCACGGCGTGTTTCTTTTCTTGGATTACTCACGCCGTAGAACGAACGTGACACTTCGCTCACAAATTCCTCTTAAATTAAAATATAATACCGTTTTAGTCCTATTAATTAGCATTTCATTTCAGCTTTATATATTTTGTGCTCCATTTTTATCAGAATGATAAAAAAGTTAAAAACAAACAATAACAAGATGAATAAAAAACTTACCACCACATTACTATCAAGCTTCCTAGTTCTTAGTGCTTTCCTAATACTAAGTAGCTGTTCTGATGCCCCAAAAGAAGCAAATACAGATAAAGAAGAAATACAAAAAAAGGTTTATCCGAGTGATGTCCTTCCATTTTTTGAACATTGGAATTTGATATTAGGAGATGGCTCAAATGCGGGTACTGCTAATGATTTTGAGCAGAAAGACTTCTTCTATGCTGCAAATGACGGTAAAACCGATTGGGTCGTTTATAAAGCGCCTAATGCAGGAGATACGCATGGTACTTCCAATAATACGAGAACCGAGTTGGCTCAAAAGAAAAAATGGTCTCCTGTCACTGATGCGAAGTTGACGGCTACGCTCAAAGTAATGAATGTATCTGCGACGGGCGATGCGCGCGTGGCGGCTTCTTATTCTGTCGTTGTTGGTCAGATTCATAGTGCGGACAAACATGAAAACGAACCTCTTAAAATATTTTATAAGAAATTTCCTGGTCATACTAAAGGCTCAGTTTTTTGGCATTATGAAATCAATACCGCAGGTGAAGACAATTCTGGTAGATGGGATTATTCCACAGCGGTTTGGGGTAATGATTTTTCTGTTGTTGGTCCAGACGAAAAGACTTTTCCTACGGAACCTAAAGAAGGGATTGCTCTAGGGGAAGAATTCAGCTATGAAATCGAAGTAAAGGACGGTATTATGAGCTTAACATTCACTAGTGAAGGGCATGAAACCAAAACATTCACAAAGAATTTAATCGTATCAGAATATGCCAAAAAATCGGATATGCCTCAGCAAACCAAAGATTTGTTTGTGCCAATCGGTCAAGACGGCGTAGAACGCGAAGATGCTTATGCGGATGAGTTTCTATTTTTCAAGCTAGGCTCTTACAATCAAACAAATGGAAAATCTCCTGAAGTAAATAGGAACTGGTGCTCTGGCGCAGAGACACATGGCGGTGATGTTCAAAAGCAATACGCTGACGGAAACTACGCGGAAGTTTGGTTTAAAACAGCTGATATCTATGTGAGTGATGCTTCTATCTCTAATGAAGGCTATTTTACTAAGAATGATTAGAGTGAAGGAAAAAACTCAGCGTTTTTGATAAGGAAATGCATTTAAGAAGCTGTTTGAGTTTAGTTATACTCAAACAGCTTCTTGTTTTTAAGTGTATAAACTGGCATAGGTCAAGCAAAACAAAAAATGAAATTAAAGAAAGCATCAATTGACGACAAGCTAGAACTGCAAAAAATTTGCACAAGGTCGTATACTGAAGTATTTGCTAATCATTGGACAGGGAATGGTTTAGAATTATATTTGGAGCAACAATTTGGGGACAGTCGCCTTAATTTAGAATTAGTCAACCCAGACTATGAATACTTTTTCATCAAAAAAGACGATGAGAATATTGGTTTTGTAAAAATGAATTATAAAACATCAGAAGAATTGTCAGAACTAGACAACTGCGAATTAGACAAAATATACATCCTACCCAAGTATAGCGGTATGGGAATAGGAAAAATGGCAATGAGCAAAATAATAGAAATAATAAAGCAGAAGGGCAAAATGCTATTCTTCCTATGCGTCATTGATGAAAATAAAAGCGCGATTGCTTTTTACGAAAAACTAGGTTTTGAATTTCATAGTAAAACGCGACTGGACGTTCCCAATTTTAGAGAAGAACTAAGAGGAATGAATAGAATGTGTTTAAGATTGGGTCACTTTTCAACTAAATCAAACAGAACCTAAATATCCATTTTTTTGAACTAATTGTCCATATTTCCACACAGTCTTTCATCTACATTTGCATTTCTGTTAGAAATTATTCTACAGAACAATAAGGAACGCTAAAAAAATAACTTATAACATTTGACAGGATAATTTGTCCTCATTTTGCACTTAAAATCAGTCCCCGACCTTCGGCACGGGACAGGCAGCGTATCAACAATTATCCCTCTTTCGAGCCCAAACTGAGAAAAAATTCTCACTGTCAAACCTTCATAAGTTATTCTTTCAGCGTTCCTAAATAA
>CALDUB010000061.1 GCA_937923465.1 uncultured Saprospiraceae bacterium | reverse complement strand
GTTATTTATAAATAAGTCTCATATCACTAATCTCTCAAATTTACACCTATGCGTTATTCTATTATCTTTCTCCTCCTCATTTTACATTTCACTACATTTTCACAAAGTTATCTACGTGTTGCAGACCCAAATGATTGGGCAACTACATCTACTACAGATGACCCCAATTGGCATCATTATATACCAGAAGGGCAATTCGACGATATATCCTTGGTCATTCGACCTCAAGGTATTTACACTCAGGTAGAATTTTTCACCACGATTTCTCAAGGGAATGGCTACTCTTGGTGGAACGAAAATATGGAAATCATCTGGCAATTTCGCCTACCTCAACAAGCTATCGTACATGACTCTTGGCTATGGGTTGGCGAAGACATTATAAAGGCAGATGTCGTTGATTTTTGGACAGCATCACAAATTTATGAAGAAATTGTAGACAGAAATCAAGACCCGTCCTTGCTCTATCAGCTACCAAATGGTGGTTATGAAATCAGGATATTTCCACTACCAGAAGGGCAAAGTCGTCGTATAAAGATGAGTTTTTTACTACCAAATAGCTGGAGCGAAAGTAAAATAACGACTGAAATTTTACTGCCTATGCTACAAAGTACCCCCTTGTATCCAGAAGAGGTAGAAATAATCATTCCTCAAAATAATACTTGGCAAAATCCTGTACTACAAATAGGTACTACAGCTACTGATACTCTCCAGTTTACGAGTCAATCCAGCCCTGTTTATGGACCTGTTCATTATCTGAATTTTCCAGGTATAGAATTGGTAGCTCTTGAGCAATTTAACTTAAAAACAGATGCACCTTGGTCTGGAAATACTTGGCTGCAAACTTATGAAGAAGGAGGTGATAAATTTTATCAATTGGCAATAAAACCTGATTGGAGCGAATACTACGAGCCAGATACCACAATGACCGATACAACGAATAGAGTATTGGTCTTAATTGATAGAGAAAGTAGTAAAACAAGTATTTCAAAAGTAGAACTAACTTTAGATATTCATCCTTACTTACTTGATATGCAGGATGAAATAACTTCATTTGGCTTAATGGCTGCGGTTAATGATAGCATTAAGTTTTACAACGACGGGTGGAGTCCTAACAATCAAACTAATCTATCAACTACATTTACTTCCTATATGCAAGATACAGACGAGAGTGATTTAGAAGCTCTATTAACAGAAGCTATAAATTTCATCAATGCAGGGAATCCTGTAGAAAAAATACTCCTCTTCTCCGCAAATGATGCCTTTGTTCATCCATTAATAGCAGAAGATTTTCTATCTAATATTATTCCTCTACTACCTACCGAAACACCGATTGATATTTATGATTTTCAAGATTTAAATATTTCAACTATATATGATGATGACCAAGAATACATTGCAAACCATCAAATATTTCATATCTTAAGTCAGGAGACAGGAGGTATTTTATATGAAATGAGAAATAGTAATTTATCTCTGAATGAAGCTCTAAACGCGGAGCCATCCGTGGAGATTGAAGCCCCTATCGGTCTTATTGATTTGTCAGTAGACATGGCTGAAGGTATTTGCTTTCAGGAACAAAATCTGTTTTCGTCTTTCCTCTATGAAGGAGAAAGTCCAACACTGTATCAAACAGGTAGGTATTTGGGCGAGTTGCCATTTGAAATTGAGGCTGCGATTATTCTTGAAGACGGCAGTTATTACGATTATGAAACTACTATAGCCTCTGAAACAATCTCACAAGGAGATACATTAATGCGAGAGATTTGGTACGGCAATTACTTGCGAGAAGAGTCATTAGTTGTTTCTGATGAAGAAGAATTATTACAACTCATTCAGCAAAGTATAAACGAACGCGTTTTGATTCCTCAGACGGCTTTCTTGGCACTTGAACCTGAGCAAGGCGGTACTGTTTGCATACCTTGTTTGGATAGTGCTGGTGGTGGTATTATTATAAATACTACAGATGACGAAGATAACCAAGGAAAAATGGAAGTGACAATTAGTCCAAACCCAGCTAATATACAAACTAAAATAAGTTTGGAAAATATCCAAAATCCCAATTTAGCAACTGTTGAAATATTTAGTGCGAAAGGTCAATCTATCCAAATTTTAACAGACTTAGAAGTCATTGACGATACGGCTACTTGGACTTGGAACATCGACGACGATATCCCCTCTGGTATGTATATATGTCGCATCACCTTAGCAGATACAATTTTAACACAGAAAATAATGGTATTGAAAGAATAGTATAGAAATAGATTCAAAATTTCTGGTAAAAAAAGTGATTTAATAAATTGAGCCATAATGCGTAGTAATTTTTTCTTCTAAGAAATTCAAAAAATCGTTGCATACCGTGTGCCGATGCTCTGCTCGGGGGAACTACTTTTTGTGTTTTTTAGAAGGAAAAAAGCCTGTCCCGAATACCTTCGGGGAACAAGTATAATGGCTCAAGTTATTGAATTACTTTTACTAAGAGATTTTGAATCTATTTTTTATCATTCCTAAGAACCATGATTGATAAATTTACGACCTTTCGTACCTTTGCTTTAGAATGAACTATACACCTTCAAATATCGCAAAAATCACAAGTGGTCAACTCTTACAAAGGGCTGATGAAAAATTAACCATTCATCATATCCTCACCGACTCTCGTCAGATTATCTCTCCTCAAACAGGCATTTTTATAGCTTTAAAAGGCGAACAACACAATGGACATACTTATCTCGAGGCTGCTTATAATGCAGGTGTACGATGCTTCCTGATTTCTGAAAAAGAGACTATCCAACAATTACCTCTAGCTACCGTTATTTTTGTTGAAAATACATTAGTTGCTTTACAAAAATTAGCCGCAGCGCAACGTCAAAAGTTTAACTATCCCGTCATTGGTATCACAGGTAGCAATGGAAAGACTATAGTCAAAGAATGGCTTTTCCAATTGCTGCGAGAGAGCTTTCATATTGTCAGAAGTCCAAAAAGTTATAACTCACAAGTTGGTGTTCCCTTATCTGTTTTAGCAATGGAAGACACGCATGATTTGGCGATTTTTGAAGCAGGAATTTCGCAATTGGATGAAATGAAAAAATTGGAAAAAATCATTCATCCGACTATTGGTATTTTGACAAATATTGGTGCAGCGCACGATGAAGGATTTGTATCAAAGGAAGAAAAAATTAAGGAAAAAATAAAGTTATTTATAGGTGCAGACAAAGTTATTTGTGAATGGAAATATGCAAAATATTTAAAGCAAAATCAAGACACACAAATACTAACTTGGGGAAGAGAGAAGGAAGCAAATTTACAGGTATTAAGGATTTCAAAGAGAGGAAAAGAAAGTCGTATTTCAGCCTACTGGCAAGGACAGAAAATAAATATTAACCTACCATTTCAAGATGCCGCTTCTTTAGAAAATGTAATGCATTGTTGGTTAACCCTTCTAACTTTAGACATTGACAATCAGACAATTGCAGAGCGCACAAAGCAACTAGAACAGGTTGCCATGCGCTTAGAATTAAAGCAAGGTGGCAATGGTTCTTTGCTGATAAATGATAGTTATAATTCTGACTTGACTTCACTCAAAATTGCACTGCGTTTTTTGGAACAACAGAGTAAAGATTTGCAGCGCACGATTGTACTTTCTGACATTTTGCAAAGTGGAAAAAAGAATGAAGAACTCTACCCTGCCGTCGCCGAGTTATTAGCTAAATTTAAAATTGATTACCTCGTCGGTATTGGTAATGAAATCGTTGATTTAAAGCCGCATTTACCAGACACAATGCAATGCGATTTCCATAAAACTACTGACACTTTTCTCGCTAATTTTAAGTCCGATAAATTTAAAGAGTCAGTCATTTTACTCAAAGGCGCACGACACTTTACCTTTGAAAAAATCGCCGCCCGTTTAGAGCAAAAAACACACAATGCTGTCTTAGAAGTTAATCTAAATGCACTTCTACATAACCTAAAAGTTTACCGCTCTTATTTAAAACCTGCCACCAAATTATTAGTTATGGTCAAAGCCTCCGCTTATGGCAGCGGCAGCATGGAAACGGCCAAGCTTTTAGAATATCAACAAGTGGATTATTTTGGAGTAGCCTATGCTGACGAAGGTACAGAACTCCGAAAAGGCGGCATTAAAACGCCCATTTTAGTACTCAATCCAGAGCCTTCTACCTTTTCTCAATTATTAACGTATAATCTCGAACCCGAGATTTACAGCATTAAACAGCTCAAAGAATTACTCCATTTTTTACAGGCGCAGAATAAAAAAATGGGCATTCATCTCAAGTTAGAAACGGGTATGAATCGCCTAGGTTTTGACGAGGATAATCTGGCGGAATTGGGTGATTTATTGAACCAAACTAAAAAAATAAAAGTCCTCTCTATCTTCTCTCATCTCGCGAGTAGCGATATGGCAGACCATGATAATTTCACTAAAAATCAAGTCGTACGCTTTGATAAAAATTACGCTCATATCTGTCAATCATTAGGTTACCAGCCTTTTCAGCATATTTTAAATTCAAGTGGTATTAATCGTTTTCCGCAATACCACAAGGACATGGTGCGCTTGGGTATTGGTATTTATGGCGTGGATAGTAGTGCAGAAATTTCAAATCAACTGAGAGTTGTTAATACTCTAAAAGCAGTTATTTCTCAAATTAAAACACTCAAAAAAGGGGCGACAGTTGGTTATGGTCGTCATGGAAAGATTGATGTGTCAACTCGCACGGCAACTATTGGTATTGGTTACGCAGACGGTTTATTACGTGCAGCGGGAAAAGGAAATTTCAGTTTTTTATTACATGGAAAACGTGCGCCAATCGTCGGAAATGTATGCATGGATATGTGCATGGTTGATGTGACGCATATCCCCGAAGCGCAAGAAGGGGATTCTGTTGTTATATTTGGAGAAGAACCGCGCGCAGAAGAATTAGCAAAAGCATTGGGAACGATTACTTATGAGGTATTTACGAATGTATCTCAGCGGGTAAAACGAGTTTATGTTGAAGAGTAATATAAATCTACAAGCCAATCCAATATCTCACTTTCAAGACAATTGCTCTATCTTTTACGTACAAATTATCTGCTCGATAATTGTCCGTGTAAGTAATAAATAAATCTGACATCGCTTTAATTCGCCATTGTAGACGGGTATTAACATTGAAATTATTAAGCTGAGTGTTATATTGTAAAAAAGTAGTAAGGAAAAGATTTCGATTAAAGGACAGTTCCAATTTTGAACCGATTAAAGTAAATGCAGCAGAACCGTAGCCTTCAGGAAAGTCCGTCAAAGTTTCTTGTGCTATTGTCAATCCAAATAATCCCCAAGGTTGTCTACGATAATTTAACGCTCCACTCAAACTCAATTGTCTTCCCGTATATTCTCCTCCATAACGAATGCTTGCCGTCCCAAAAAAGTTATTTCGTACGCCTGTATCAAAGCGACCTTCTATGCCTCGTCCTTGATATATACCAGCGGGAAATGCTAAATCTAGACCATCCAATTGAAATGGGAAAAAGAGCGCAGGAGCATAATTACCCCAACTAAAAGAGAGTTTATTCGCATTCAACCATTTAACAGACAATGTTAATTTTAGGTCATGCTCTTGATAATTTAAAGTGGGGTCGGTGTATAAATTTCCTGCCCATTCAAAGCCATAAAAATCTATTCCATAAGTGTCATCCTTCGGAAAAATTCGGTAGTAACCATTTGCTCTAAGTTGACGATAAGCTACCCGTGCTAGAGTATCTGCTATTGTATTCCGATGGTATAAATGTGGAACAAAACCGAAATCTGTTATATAATTTTGCCCTGGAGCATCAGCCCCTAAAAAGAAATTAAACTTGGCCGTCCTGTATCGTATCTTCGCATCCCAAGCAGCATTTTCTTTCAAATTTTCGGCAGTAAACGAATAATGTAAAAAAGTTTTTGCACTCCATTTACTATCTGGTGAGCGAAAATCAAACTCGACACCGCCTATTCTATTGAAGTCATTTTCCGCAAATTCAAACTCATTAAAGCCTTGTCTATTAATCAAAAAAGCAGTCAAATTTGACCCTTTCAAAATACTTCTTTGTACGACTGCAACTGAATAATTCTGCCCTTTCAAAGTCGGGTTATTCTGCCCTTCCGTTTGCATATTCATCAGTCCAATCCGCCAATCTTTATCTAATCGTCCCGTCAGTCGAGCACCAAATAAAATCGGTACAGAACGCGAACCAACTCCTCCAATACGACGCGAGAAGAACGGACGCACACGACTATTGCCGAGATTAGCAAAGAGGTCTTTATTTTCGAGAAAGAAAAGGCGTTTTTCTGGATAGTTTAATTCGAAACGATTGAGGTCTATGACTTGTCTGTCCACCTCCGCTTGAGAGAAATCAGGATTAACTGTGAAGTCTAAATACAAGGAAGAATTTAAGGCAATCTTTGCATCACCTCCTACTTGAGAAATTATCTCAGCAGGTTTTTCTTGTCTATAGTTTTGCGTAATATTTAATGCAGCGTAAGGAATAAGTGCGATATTAGAACCGTCTTTAGGCGGAGATTTGTCCCACTCTAAAAGACCCGCCAAAGCTAGAGTTGCGACATCTGTACCACGTGGCACAGGTGACCAAACAGAGGTCTCGTTGCGTCTCAAGTCATTACGAGCAAAGTTGATTCTCCATGACTGTGAGTTATTAAAACGCAGACTATTAAAAGGAATTTCAATTTCAAGGGACCACCAATCTTCATTGTTGTTTCGAAAAACTTCTGCATTCCAAACGGCATCCCAATTTGTATTACTTCCTTTTATACCTCCCAAATCTACAATACCATCCGACTGCGTACCATAAGGATGCACCGTAAAAGCATAGCCACTCACCGCATCTCCAAAAGGGTCAATAATGACAGAAAAGGCATCATTCTCTTCAAAAAGAAAGTCTCTTTTTAGGGATTGAACAACATAATTGCCGTGACTGGTATCGCGGCAAATTGCTCCGATGTATAAAGCTTTTTCGGTATAAAAAACACGTACCTCTGTTTTAGAATTTGCAGGACGGTCATCATGAGGATATTGCATCTGAAAATCTCGGACAAGTGGAGCATTCTGCCAAGCTCTATCATCTAAATGACCATCTAGTATCGGGGGTGTTTCTGATTTTTGAATAAGAAGGGAATGCGACTGGCCTCTTGTAGGAGTAATTCCTACAAATAGTAAAGCAAAAAAAAGCATTATATGGGGCCACAACCGCATCAGTTATAATTTGGATTTGAATATCTACATATCGTGCAGCATTAAGGACTGCTCTTTAGTTGGGGTATAAAATATCTCCAATTAATTCCTAGAATTAAGTACTAGGACACAACAAACTAAGCAAAAAAGGGATTCAATAAATGTGATACATCTTATTGAATCCCTTTTCGCTAACGCGACACCTTGCGCCAACCTGATAATATGGCTAATAAAATACCAAAGAAAATCAAAAGCAAAACCCATGCAGGCATATAAGCAAAAACGACAATACGCATTCTGTCCAAACCATACATCAAACCAAGAGTAGCCAGAATAATAATCATAAAGCCTGTCAAACGGTGAAAACCAGGGATATAATCCAAGTTTACAAAGCGCTTCATAGTCCACAGCGTAGTAACCATTCCGACGATTGGTAAGATTTGAGTATAAACATCTGCATTAAAAATACTGCGTCCACGCTCAAAAAGGAAGACATAAAAGTTTAGTCCTACGGCAAACATACCTGGTACACAAACTAAGTAAATCAAGAGTGCGTAGAGATATTTCCAGGGGCTTTTGTAGCCATCTTCTTTACTAATCCAGCCAGTCAAAAGAGTAGCGAGTAAAATTGCGATGAAATAGCCAAGGATATAGCCTGGATTGTCACCTAATAGGTCTATGAATTCTTTTATTGTCATTGTAATGGTATTTGTTCTGAAGACTTTTTTGAGATTTCTGTACCTGTCAAAAGTACAAAAACAACGCCAGAAAGAGGGTATTTTTCCTTTGCTATAGCGGTTTTACGGGATGTTGTTGAAAATGTTTGTGCTGTGTTCGGATTTACCTTATATTGGGTAGGGTTTCATTTTTTGATAAAATGAGCCATTTAGAAACACCAAAATATCTCAAATTAAACAAAATGAGTAAAAACACTCTCCTACTAATCTTACTCATTATATCCCACATTACAATAATCAAAGCAACCGAAACAGACACCTTAAGTATAAACACCGACAGCCCAAGAACATTGATTCGCATGAAATAAAACTGTTAGTCTATTACCAAAAAATAAAAGTACATTCAAAAAGGAAGCTGTATAACAACTTCTTAGTAGTAAGTCAAATCAATTATATTACCTTGTCAAGTGTCTTGACAAGGACTATTTTTGTAGATTGTCAGTAGCTTTATTCAACCTAGTCATTATAAATCTACTTTAGACTACAATTAAATAGAATTTATTCTGAAACGGTTAACATTCAGTAATTCGCTCTTAATCAAAAAATCATGCCTTTACATATCCAAGATAAAATCAATATTTTAGATAATAATAAAGCAAAGACAGAATGGCACGAGTCGTATAATCTCTCCGCTGCCCAGTCTCCCTATCCTGCTAAGATTTGTTTCTGGCCGCTTCTCACTCATCTAAAAGAGAAGGCATTGACTGCTCATGGCACTGAAAAGATGTTTATAGACTATGCTTTACGGACATTTGAAGAGACGGAAGGTTTTGCTTGCACTTTTGATAATAAAGAAGAGTTAGCACCTTATCGAGACTTAGTAAAGTTGCTTTTATCGGGCTTGTTTCCATTGACAAATAACGATGACTTGATGACGATGATTTCGGGTCCATTTGACCATGACCCATTTTATGTATCTCCCAAAATGGAAAAGATACTCGAAGAGGGACAAGGCGTCACTCTGCTTTCGGACAATGTGTTGAACGAAATAAAGATGAAGGCAATCTGGAGTGGCTGTCAAATTTTAGATAAATTTTATGGACAAAATTTACGTCATTTCCCTGATTTCTTCTTTAAGACAAAAATTGCCCCCGATAAACCTGAACGCTATTTCAGGTCAATACTTAATTTTGATTTCGTTGAAATAGGACTATTAAAACCACTAAAAAAACTTTCTGAAGCAGATATTAAAAATCTACTTAATAATATTGAAGACAGTGCACTTTGGAAAAAATTATTACCACCAGACAACTTTGAATTTAGAGGTTTTGTCGTTGGAAATATGACGGACATTACGCAAGAAGAAGCAATATCTAATTTCAAAGAAAAACTCTTAGAAAGAGACGCCTTGACTAATACTCAAAAGCTCTCTGAACTACAAGAAGAAATGCGTATCTTACTGGAAGACAATAGTTTACGACTAGGCATTACGGCTTTGGATTATCCTGAAAAGAATATTTTACATCAATATAAAATCAGAGGAAATTTTCTTTTTGATGCAGAAATAGAATTAAAGCCGAGCAAATTTCCAGACTCAACTTACCAACAAGCCTGTGAGTTGGGCGAGCCACTACTAGTAGCAGATTTAAAAGAGCTAACAGCACAAACTATTTTAGAAGAAAAACTACTCGAAAAAGACTTTCGTAGTTTAATCATCTACCCTCTCGTAAATGAGGACAATCGTATTTTAGGACTACTCGAGATTGGTTCTAGTCAACCATATGCCTTTAATAGTTTCACCTTACATACCTTGAAAAAAGTCATCAATCTTTTCCAACTCGCGATAGAGAGGAGTCGAGAAGAAATTGATAATAAAATCGAAGCGGTCATCAGGGAAGAGTACACGACTTTGCATGAGAGTGTAGAATGGAAATTCATTGAGCAGGCTTATGATGTCATGAATCATCGGGAAGACCCGCAGGGGGAACCTGTAAATGCCAAGCCCATAAAATTTCCAGATGTTTATCCTCTCTTTGGGCAGGCGGATATTGTAGGCTCTTCAGTTATTCGAAATGAGTCTATTCAGGCTGATTTATTAAAGAATCTACAAGAAGTAGAAGACGTACTGATTTTTGCAACAAAACGGACAACCTTTCCTCTGACAGAATTGCATTTGCAAGCCGTCAAAAAATATATTGAGCGCTTAACGGAGCGTATTCAGAGTAGTGATGAGTCTGAAATTGTTGACTTTCTCCACCGAGATATTCATCCTTATTTTAACTTTCTAGAGAATGAAAATAAGACTCTTTCTCGACGTATTCGATTGTACTTTAAAGCATTGGATGATGGTTTTCAGATTATTTACGAAAAACGAAGAGACTACGAACGCAGCGTTTCGATGCTAAACAAAAGGATTGGCAATTATCTTGAAAAGCAACAAGACGAAGCGCAAAAAATCATTCCGCACTATTTTGAAAAGTATGCAACTGACGGCGTAGAGTTTGAAATATACGCGGGAAAGTCCATTACCAACAAAAAAGAATTTACGGATATGCACCTGCGTAATCTGCGCTTGTGGCAGCTACATACGATGTGTCATATCACGCGAGGCGTAGCAGATTTAAGGGATGAAATGCCCGTTCCATTGACGACTGCTCAGATGATTTTTGTTTATTCACTGCCCGTTTCTATTCGTTTTCTTTTGGATGAAAAACACTTTGATGTTGACGGCGCGTATAATGTGCGTTATAAGATTTTGAAAAAACGTATTGATAAGGCAGTCGTTAAAGACACAGGGGAACGTGTAACCGTTAGTGGTAAAATTGCAATTGTTTATACCACAGAGCGCGACCGACTGGAATATTTAGAGTACGCTCAGTATTTATTGCAAAAGGGTTTGATAACGGAAGATATTGAAGAATTGGATATTGCGCCTTTGCAGGGCGTGGATGGCTTGCGGGCTTTGCGGGTGACGGTTGTTTGATTATCAGCTAAATTGTGAAATTTTTCGTTCTATATAACTGATGATAATTCTGTTCATCGGCTCATTTTTACGCTGATAGATTTCTAAGAGTTTTACAAAGTTGATGCTTCTTTTTTTCTTTGTCTTGCTTTCCAAGATAACAATAAACCTTTTCAGTACTCGACTGCGCATCTCTTTAAGGGAATCAATATTTAAACGCAAAACAGCATCAATATCCTCTTGCAAAGCTATGTCCGAAGAAATTATTTCACCTTTTTTATCATAACGAATGGACTCTACATGATACTTTGACAGGGGATTTATTATAATTATTTTCTCAGCTTTATGAGTATCACAATGCTGCTCTTTTCCAATACATCCCTGGCAAACCGCGAGTAAATTTTTATAATTTAATTGTAAACTGTCTCCTTTTACTTTTTCTAAAATGTCTGTTGGGTTACGTGGAAACCAATGTTCCACTTTCATATTATCAAAAGAAATAGATTGTGTACAGTATGCACACTGGCTAGCTTGTTCTGCTAAAAGTTGATTTTTGACTTCTTTTTTCCCTTTTGCTAATGAAAAATCATCCCACGTTCCACCTGCGGAGCGATGCTTAGTAAGGGCTTGAGGCTCTTTACCCTTGACTAAATATTTCATCTCCTGTTTCTTCTAAGGTTATTACGGTGTCTAATTCCAATAGCTCGCTGTCATTAGGGTCAATGATTTGTCTCAACTCTGCTAACTCTTTTTTGGCTTTCTCTACTTCTAAATTATCATCATCCAAATATCCCCAAATTTTCGCAATTCGTTCTTCTATTTCTTTTGGCCGCGTAGGAACCCCCATCAAATATTCAATTATCCAACCCGCATCTTTCCCATAGACTTCCGCAATTTTATCGCCCTGCAATATTTTCGCATTATCAATAAGCACTAGTTGTTCCTTCTTTAAGTTATTGATAACCAAAGGGCTATGTGTCGTAACAATAAATTGAATGTTAGGAAATGTTTGGTGTAGAGCGTCTAAAACGTTTGCTTGCCACTTAGGATGTAGATGTAATTCTAACTCGTCGATAAGAACGATGCCTTCAGAAAGTAAAGGATTCTCATTTTTAGAATTACCAACTGACATGCGATAGGCAATATCTAAAGCAAGTCCAATCAGCATTTTTTCTCCAGCAGAAAGCTGAATAAATTCGAGGGACTTATTTTTTTTCTTTATCGTCAGTACTTGTCCACTACTATACGTACTTTGTTCTATTCCGAAATCAGAAAATTCATTACTACTTAGAACATTCAGAAACTTATTTATGCCTAAAAGTAAATTTCTTATAGAAGACAATTCATAGTTCATGTCTCCTTTTTCAACCTTTAAAGCATTCTGTAAATTGATTTGCTGTACATACCAACCAACAACGTCTGCTAATTCTATTTGCTCGGAAAAGATATTTTTATAAGCATTTAGTCTCTCTCTTTTATTGACAGATATATCTACAGAATAGGATTTTATCGCTTCTGCATTGATACTTCGATTTGTCTGCTGATAAGTTAAAATAGGTATGCTTTCTTGTTG
>CALDUB010000060.1 GCA_937923465.1 uncultured Saprospiraceae bacterium | reverse complement strand
TAAGCTCCACCTGTAACGATGTCTGCGGCGTTGAGATAGATTAGAGTTTCGGGACTTGCTTCGAGTGCTTTTCCGATGGCATTCATATTGGGAATACCACCAGTATATAAACCAACTAACATCCCCGAAATTTGGGGCGTGTTGGTTATCGCACTCCCCCAAAAGTAAGCGTGAATAGCAGAGGACAACAAACCTGCAATTATCACCAAACCAAAAGAAAGTAAAGTGGACTTTGCGAAGCGAAACCAACCGATTAAGTCAGTTGCATACAGTAAAAAAGGAATGGCTAATAAGATACTGACTTCGCTAACGGTATTTGTAAGAGTAAAATTTTCGGGCAATACTCCGATATTGGCTAATAAAATACCGACACCATAACACAAAACTACAGGGCTTAGAAAAGCGGGTAATTTCCCCGTTTTATCTAAACGCAAACTAAGCCATGGAAATAATAGCATTAAAACAAGGAGGAAAATTGTCATCTGGTTTTAATTTAATTTCACAGGTTTCACCTTTAATCCAGCATCCTTTAACAGTTTTAATACACCTTTTTTGCCAGCCAAATGCGCTGCACCGACGGCAGCAAAAATTGTTTGTTCCTGTGCCATGCGTTCGATACGCTCCGCCATGATTACATTTCGATTGTACAATAAGACTTTCCGCGCACTACCAATACTTTTCTTTGTCGATTGATACATCTGACGAATGTCTTGCTTTTCATAAAGCGCCGTCATTCTATGATGTTGCTTGCCAAAACTTGAGATATTTTTAGCTATGTCTAGTAAGGCTTTAAACTGATAATCCAATGGAATGGCATGTAAAATTTCTAATTGTTCCGCGAAAGTTTCTATACCCAACGTCACTTTCTCGCGACTTTCCGCATACTGCCACAAATATTGGTCTAAATTGAGTTCGCGGTCAGTCATCAGCGTTTGGGCAGAGAGCGCATTTGTGATAATGAGCGGCATGGCAGATTTCAAAATTTCAATATCAAATTCAAAATATTTAATAAAAGTCTTGCGTATTCTTTGATATTTCTTCTCTGAGATAAAGTCAGTAAGCACCTGATTATCAGGTAAGTCCATGGCATTCGGTTCTACTCCTGACTCGACTTCACTTAGATTAAATTCTGTTGCAAATGCATCACAATCATCTATCGCTTTTTTCAGAGACTCGATTAATGAAAAAGCGCGTTCGTCTTTGACATGCATCGTACCAAAAAGATAAGAAGTACCTGGTAATTTGTTACCTGTTATTTGCCAGAGAAGGCTATTTTTTGATTTTTTTGCCACGCTTTTATAAATATGAGATATGAAACAGATTTCCTACTGAAATAAAAACCGCTATTAGGATAACAAGTTTAATAGCCTTTCTGCTTTGATGAAAAATAAGTAGATATAGTATGTCCGACCACTTCTACTTTTTAAATTAAGGTCCTCTGACAAATTCCCTCGTTGCACGGGACAATCACTGCTTGTCTCGCAACGCGGGGAGATTTGTCAGAGGACGAAAATTAAAACAGAAAAGCCGTTTCCGACCAAACGAAAACGGCTTTTTGGGTTCACATAAAGTATAAACTTTATATGAGGCAACGAACTACCCTTCTGAAGGGTCATTATCATAGTCAAAAGGCAAAACTTTGCTGTCTTTGACTGTAGAAAGAGTCATGAGAGTTTTTAAACGCTCGATTTCCTCAATTTGAGATAATGTTTTGAACAATAATTGCTCGTAAGTTGGAATGTCTTTACAGACAACTTTAATCAAGAAATCCGCTTCACCAGTAATGATGTAACACTCTGTGATTTCTGGAATAGATTTAATCTTTTCCAAAAACTGGTTAAGTGCGTTTTCTTTTTGCCAAGCTAAATCTACCAAAACAAAGGTTTTGACATTAAGCCCAATAGAGCCTGGTGCCACAACCGCATGATAAGATTGGATTACATTATTGTTCTCTAATTTCTTTACGCGTTCCAAAGTCGGTGCAGGAGAAAGACCAATTCTTTTCGAAAGGTCAAGATTCGTGATTTTACTGTTCTCTTGAAGAATTTTCAAGATTTTCAAATCGATTTTATCTAATTTATCAGACATTTTAGTCAGTTTGATTATTTTTTCAAATAGGTAATTTCAAATAGTGGCGCAAGGTACGACCTTGAAAAATATTATGCAAGGATTTTAACAAAAAACCTTTGTTAATTTGTTTAGTGGGCTTTTTTGCTTAGTAAAATATAATAAAATTTCGCAGTTAATGAGATAAGATTTCATTATTACCCTTAAAAAGGTAATTTTCAGGTGATTTTTTAATTTAAATTTGGATTATCGTAAAATTCTTTAAAGTATTAATTTTATTGAATGGAAATCAAAAGCTGTATTAATCAGCGAAAAACAGTCTGCAAAACAATTCTAATATAAATAGTTATTGAACAAAATTAAAACTCCACATAAAGCAAAAAAAAGAGCACTAGCAAAATGAAAGTTGGATTTATTTTCTCTTATATTTTCTAGAAGATTAAATCTCCAACGTTTAATTTGTCTTTTGAAGACAATAGAGATATAAATTTTAGATAATTGTTGAAATACTTTTATCTTTGCTTTGACAACTAATATTTAATGTAAAACCCTCTCCAGTCTAATACTTTTTTTCTCGACTTAAGTTTCTACTATTCCTTACTGTTATACAAAAAAACAATTACACCTATTACAGCAACAATAGCCCTTCTTAGAAGTGCGAATCAGTGTGTTTTTTCAGCAATGAACCTGTACACTTTTCTTACAACCTTCTGTGCGTTCGCATAAAGAAGGATTGCTATGTGCTGATTTTTAAAGAATCATTTCACTATGAGTCTTAGTTTTTCTTTTTGAAAATTTAATGGCTTTCATCATCAAAATTTAACATGAGAATAATTTTACTTTGTCTTTTCTCATTTTTAGCAGTATTAGGACCTTCAACCAACATTTTCGCCCAAAAGAATTCTGCAGGTGTTTATATTGATTTAAATGGTATTCCTTCGCTCCGTCAGGAAATTTATCCGACAGATAAACTGACAGATTTGCAAATCTGTGGTTTACAAAAAGGAGAAGAATATTCAATTTATCTTAATGATGAAGATAATACCACTGGCTTTTCAAGCTCTCCAGATGGTATATTTGAAAAAACAATTGTACTGACAGCTCAAAATAACTGTCATTCATTAGGTTTAAATACTAGCTATACTAAAGGCATATCTCTATATCCTTCTTCCATTTCTATTTATTGTAATACTTGTGACATCAAAGAGGATGTGCAAGAAAAATCAATGATGGGTATCATGGCTATGCCTAGTCAAAATGCAATTTCATTAGTACAAGATGTATTTATTGGCGGAGACTGCTTCGATGCCTCTAATGCTTCAATAACTGGTAGCACAACCAGTGTAGGAACCTTTAATGGTGCATTACCTGTTTTCGGTTTTGATGAAGGTATTGTACTATCTACTGGCTTTGTATCAGGTGCAGCAGGTCCAAGTAGTAATACAAATAGTTCTTCGGGAGGTGGTCCTGATGGGGACCCTGACTTAGAAAGTATTAGCACAGTAGATGTTAATGATATTGCTATATTAGAATTTGACTTTGTACCTACAGTTGACCAGGTTAGTTTTGAATATGTTTTTGCATCAGAAGAATATTGTACTTGGGCTCCGCCCAATAGTGCCTCATTTAACGATGTTTTTGGTTTTTTCTTGAGTGGACCAGGAATTTCAGGAAGTATCAATATCGCAGAAATATCTGCTGGTACGCCTGTAAGTATCAATAATGTAAACCCTGTAACGAACCAAGCTTTTTTCAATGCCAATGGTGGAACATGTGCTGGTGGCGGTGCAACCGCAGCACTTTTTGGATATAATGGGTATACTGATGTTTTTACAGCAGTGGCTAATGTTATTCCTTGTGAAACATATCACATCAGATTGGCTATTGGAGACGGAGGTGATAAAATATTAGACTCTGCAGTCTACTTAAAAGCAAATAGTTTTGATGCGGGTGGTGCAGCCATTGGCTCTGCCAGTGTTCCATTGACAGGTACTAGTGATGGATACGAGTCTGCCACTTGTGGTAATGCTGTTCTGACCTTTACACGTGAAGGTGGAAATTTATTTGAACCGCTTGAAGTTGAATATGTACTAGGAGGTACTGCGACCAACGGCGTAGACTATAGTGGTTTGCCTCCCAGTCCAATTATTATACCTCCAGGTGTTGTTGATTGGCCTGTTCCTATTTCTATCACTCCAGATAATGTGGTAGAAGGAACAGAGACACTTACGCTCTTCCTTCTGGGGTCCTGTAGATGTGACGACGCCACTATGACCTTAAATATACTTGACTTGCCAGAACTAGAAGTTGATGTCCCCGATATAGAGCTATGTGCTAATCTCGGAATTCCACCAATAATTTCAGCGGAAGCCTCGGGGGGAACTCCTACTTATTTTTATGATTGGGGGGACGGTCCTACACCTGCGCCAATATATATTATACCTGATGTTCCGACAGAAAATACAAGCTACACCGTAAGTGTAACGGATGTATGTGGTTCAGAAGGTATCGGAGTAGGTAATGTTGATGTTATTAATTTGTCAGCAGTACTAGACGGTAGTGCGTCTTTATGTGGCGGTAGTGGTAGTGCCTCTCTGACTGTAGACTTTGAGGGTTCGGACGGACCTTTTGAGATTTTATATAGTATAGACGGAGTCATGCAGGATGCTATTGACAATATTATGGATGACCCTTATATCCTAAATATCAATGAGACAGGAACCTACGCTTTAGAGTTTGTGACCATTGCAGGCTGTCTTGGTGATGCAAGTGGTGTCGCAGATGTGGTTGGTTCCAGTACAGAACTAGCTACAGCATTTACGAATGCGACTTGTGCAGGAACAAATTCGGGTGCGATTGACCTCACAGTTACAAATGCAGCTGGTGCGGTAGACTATCTATGGAGTAATGGAAGTACTTTAGAAGACCAAGCAAGTCTACCCGCAGGAGACTATATAGTGACGGTGACTTCGGGTGGTTGTGAGATTATAGAATCTTTTACTTTAATAGAAAACCCAGAGATTACTGCAAGTGTAGCGAGTACACAAGGCGTAGATTGTGGCAATCCTACTATTGGAGAAATAGACATAAACTCTGGAGGAGGAAATGGTACATTGACTTATGCCTGGAATAATGGTGAAACGACAGAAGATTTGACAGGTTTAGCATCTGGAACATATTCTGTAACTATCTCAGATATTGATAACTGTCAAGTTGTGTTAGATAATATCACAGTAACAGGTAGTACAGATGTGCCAACTGCAGCTGCTGTTCAATCTGGCAATATTGACTGTAACAACACAATGGTTACTTTATCGGCTACAGGTTCAACGACAGGTCCTAATATTACTTACGAATGGACTGACCAAGATAATAATGTCATCGAAACAGGTGCCGATGCCGATGAAATCACTGTAAGTACACAAGGCACTTATACTCTGACGGTAACTAATACTGTTGGAAATTGCTTTGCACAAGCTCCTCTGACTGTTACTGTTGACAATCAAGGACCCGTAGCTGACGCAGGTACTCTACAAACTTTAGATTGCAATAACACATCTGTCCAATTAAATGGAACAGCTTCTGCAAATGGAGATAATATAAGCTACGAATGGACTGGACCAGATGGCGCAACAATCACTAACGGTACGACAAATACAGCAACCGTCGACATGACTGGAACCTATACTTTGACGGTTACAAATACGACAAACGGGTGTCCAAGTACCTCTACAGTTGTTGTAGATGAAAATACAACTGAGCCTATGATTGTATTAGCAGCAACACCTAATTTAGATTGTAGTACAGACGATATAGATTTAGATGCAACGGGAAGTAGTACAGGTGGCTTTTCTTACCTGTGGACAACTACTGGTACAGGAAATATATTAAGCGCAACTACTTTAATGCCTAATGTTGATGCTGAAGGAGATTATGTTTTAGTTATCACAAATGACAATACTGGATGTACTGCTACTGAAACGGTTACCGTGTCTAATGTTTCAGAATTTCCAAATGTTAGTATTCTTCCTACAGCCGAAATTACTTGTTCTATGGACAGCGTCATGATAGATGCATCCGCATCTGATAGTGGCAATGGATTATTAATTGAATGGACAACTACGAGTGGCTCATCTATCAGTGACCCAAGCTCATTGACACCTATCGTTGATGGTGGAGGTACATTCATTTTGACAGTGTCAAATCCTACGACAGGTTGTGAAACTCAGGTGCCAGTTACAGTATCTGAAAATACAACATCTCCTATCGCAGTAATTGATGCGCCAGACGAAATAAACTGTGGCGACCCAACAGTCACCTTAACGACTGTCACTTCTTCTTCAGGACCTGACATTAGCTATGCATGGGCTGTTCTCTCGGGAGGTGGTACCATTACCAATGATATGACAAATACACCAATCGTCGATGCCCCTGGTCTATATGAGTTGGTCGTGACGGATAACAGTACAGGTTGCTCAGCGGTAGCAAACGTGACGGTAACTGGTGACCCAGAAACACCTGTTGCTACGGTAAATTACGACAATGACATTACTTGTAACAACTCGAGTGCTAATATTACGGGTTCGGGTTCTTCTGTTGGTACTAGTTTTACATATGCATGGGATTTAGACGGAACAGTACTAGAAGGAGAAAATTCTTTTTCGCTTAATAATCTTACGACTCCTGGTGTTTATACCTTGACCGTTTCTAACTCTAATAATGGCTGTGAAGCTACCAATTTTGTTACCCTTACACTGGATACATTAAATCCTATTGCGGTTGCGGCTTCGCCAAACATGTTGGATTGCATCAACGACGAAATAGCATTAGACGGCTCTGGTTCTTCACAAAACGCTGATATCATCTACGCTTGGACAGCTACAGACGAAATGGCATTTACGACTACGACTGATACAATTGCGCCAGGCATTAGTGCCGTTGGAACTTATTATTTAACAGTAACAAATACCACAAATGGTTGTACAGCAATGGACTCCGTAGTCGTTACATCAAATGACGATTTGCCTATCATTATGATTGACGAGCCTGCGCCAATTGACTGTATCAATGCGACACAAGAAATTACTTCAACTATTTCAGATGTCGGCTCAAATGTTACTTACGCATGGACAGGAACGGGTATTACACAAGGAGCAGATACAGACTCTCCAACAGTAAATCAAAGTGGAACATTTAGCTTGACTGTCACAGATAATGATACGGGTTGTTCTTCTACAGAGACTATATTAGTTAACGATATTACAGCAAATCCAACAGCAGATGCAGGACTACCTGCTGCGCTAGATTGCGAAAATAATACTTTAGAGTTAAGTGCCAGCGCCTCTACAGGGCAAGGTAATTTAACTTACGAATGGACAGCGACCAATGGCGGTGTCATTGATTCTGAAAATGATATAATAAATCCTACTATCTCTGCTGCGGGTACTTATACTGTAGTCGTAACGGACGATAGCAACGGTTGTCAAGAAACAGCGGAGGTTATCATCACAGGAGATGTGACTGTACCTGATGCCGAAGCGGGCTTGGCTGCAGAGCTTAATTGTATCAACGAAAATATTACTTTAGACGGAACAGCGAGTAGCTCCAATAATGTGACCTACTTATGGTCTGCACAATACGGTGGAATTATTCCTGCAGGACAAGAAAATTTAGTTGACCCTGTCATTACGACAGCTGGTACATACTATTTGACGGTCACTAGTAATGCAAACAATTGTAGTTCTTTAGACTCCGTTGAGATTACTGCAAATATTGTTGACCCAGAAATTAATATTGAGCAACCAAATGCAATTGATTGTATTGATTTGACACAAGTTATCACATCAACAGTCACAGCTACAGGTTCAGACATTACTTATGTATGGACAGGAACGGGAATAATAGACGGTGCAGATACAAACATTCCAACAATAAATGAAGGCGGTACTTTCACATTAACAGCTACAGACAATAGCAATGGGTGTACTGTTACAGAAACTATTAATGTTGCAGATAACCGTGAATTACCTACTGCTGATGCAGGCTCGACGGCTGTTGTGAATTGTAATAATGAGACCTTAGAATTAAGTGCAGGAGCTTCCTCTGGCATTGGTAATCTAACCTATGAATGGTCTGCTACAAATGGCGGCGTCATTGATGCAAATGCAGATATGATTAATCCAACTATCTCAACAGCAGGAACTTACACAGTACTGGTCACGGATGACAGCAATGGCTGTGAACAAACAGCAGAAGTTATTATCACGGATGATTTCGCGACACCTACTGCTATTGCAGGTATGGATGACCAATTTAATTGTGGAGATGAAAGTCTATTTTTAAGTGGTGTAGGAAGTAGCACAGACGATGTGACTTATTTATGGTCTGCCGAAAATGGTGGCTCTGTTCCTGCTGAACAAGAAGGTTTAATAAATCCAGAAATCATGACCGCAGGTACATACAACCTGTTGGTTACAAATAACGAAAATGGCTGTACGGCAACAGACCAAGTTATCATTATGAATGATGATAATGCACCAATACTAGAAGTACTCTCAGAAGGTGATATTACCTGTCTGGATGAGATTATCGGACTAACTGCCACGATTGATAATGTGGGTCCAAATTTTGATTATTCTTGGACTATTCTAAATAACATGGGTAACTTCGAAAGCGGCGAGACGACATTAACACCTACTGTAAATGAAGCGGGTACTTATGAACTTTTAGTTGTCAATAACGATAATAATTGTGATGCGACTTACAGTATTACCATTGCAGAAGATACGGAAGAACCAGCAATTGCTTTATCCGTCAGTAATGTCATTGATTGTAACTTTGCAGAGGCGACTCTAAATACAATGGGTTCTGACAATGCTCCAAATTTCGATTTAGCATGGACAAATGACATAGGAGAAACTATTCCAAACGGAACAGAAAATCCAATAGTCACCTCCGAAGGACAATATACTTTGACTATCACAAACACTGTTAATGGCTGTGATGCAGCTCAAATGGTCACAGTAACAGAAGATACAGAAGTTCCAACTGTTATGGCGACTTCTGATAATGATATTACTTGTGAAGAAACGACGGCTCCATTAAGTGGTGCAGGCTCGTCTACAGGTAATGAATTTTCTTATACCTGGACCAATACGACAACGGGTGATGTTGTTTCTACAGAGCTGAATACAACAACTGAAGAAGCAGGCGACTACGAGCTCCTAGTTGTAAATGATGTCAATGGCTGCTCTGATAGTCAGATAACTAATGTGGCACAAAATGCTGATTTTCCTGCCGTGCAAGTCGCAGAAGCAGAAGTATTAAACTGCATCGTAACGGGTACAGAATTAAACGGTATGGGTTCTGAAATGGGTGACGAAATCAGTTACACATGGACAGTTATTAGCGGAACAGGAACAATTATAGAAGGTATGACAACTCTAAATCCAACAATCGAAGGACCAGGAGTATATGAATTAACCGTCAGCAATGCTGCTAATGATTGCGCAGATACTCAACAAGTCATTGTGACTGAAAATACGGAAGAACCAACGATTACCATTGGTGACGCAGATGCTATTACATGTTCAGATAACGAAGTAACTCTTTCTGCTAACTCTACCAACGGAAGTAATTTTCTATGGACAGGCACAGCCAGTATTCAAAATCCAGAGTCTGCCAGTCCAACAGTAACTGCTGCAGGCGTATACACCGTGACTGCTATTCACAACGAAACAGGTTGTGAAGGAACAGCAATGGTTAATGTAATTGAAGATTTGGATTTACCTGTAGTTAGTGCAGGGACGGATTATAGCATCGACTGTGAGACCGGCTCTACTACATTATCTGGTACATCTGACGCAGATAATGCAAGCTACATTTGGACAAATGACGCAGGAGAAACTTTCACAGGACAAAATATTAATGTTACTTCAGGTGGTTCTTATACATTAATTGTTACGAACTTAGATAATGAATGTTCTGCTAGTGACGACACCCAAGTAGAAAACGAACAACCAACTGCGTTAACAACTGATGAAACCGCTGCAGACTGTATTAGTGGTTTTGGAAGTGTCGTGATTTCAGACGTTGTTGGTGGAGAGCCTGGTTATACCTTCTCTATTGACGGTGGCGAAACTTTCACACAAAATACAGCTTTCACACAGTTAGCATCAGGCAGTTATGAGGTTATCGTTCAAGACCTTAACGGCTGCGAATACGAGCAAGCATTCACTATTGGTGCCCCAGAAGAACTGACTCTTGTACTAGAAGATATGGTAGAGATGGAATTAGGTAATTCTTATCAATTCAATCCTCAAATCAACAAGGACGAAGATATTTTGGTCAGTATCCTTTGGACACCAGAAGACAGCCTAAGTTGTGTTGACTGCTTGAAGCCATTAGTAACACCGACGCAATCTGCTCGTTATACGCTCCTATTGAAAGACTCACTAGGTTGTACAGCAACAGCATCTACCCTACTTATCGTTAATCGTGAACCAAGTGTTTTCATTCCAACGGCATTTTCTCCCAATAACGACGGAAGTAATGAGGATTTCTATGTTTTTGCAGACGAAGACAATGTAGAGCAAGTACTTTCTTTTCAAGTATTTAGTCGTTGGGGCGAGACCGTACATTCATTTTTCAGTATTCCTGCCAATGACCCAACTTTTGGTTGGAATGGAGAATACCGAGGTCAACCAATGAATCCTGGTGTATTCACTTATCTTATAGAAGTCAAAATGGTAGACGGAAGAACAGAAGTCTTCAAAGGAGATGTAACTTTGCAGCGATAATGTAAGTACTCCGACTGGTATCGGTCACTGACTTTCTTTGACAAATCCCCCCGTTGCACGGGACAAGCGGAGGGATTTGTCAAAAAACGAGGATTAAATAATAATGATTTAGCTCACTATTTAAAATTTATCTATAAATATCTGAACAAAATACCTGTAAAATACTTTATAGTTGTAGAAATCACAAGCACAATTATTAGATGCCCAATATTTTGCAATCCTCACAAGTTCAACTATCGCATAATGACAGATATTTTACTAAATCAAGCACCTCCCCAGAAAAAAAGAGTATTCTCTTGGCTTCACAACGTAAAGAGTGGTAATTCAACAAAAACTAATAACAATCAATTTAAAGTATTCATGACCGTAGAAAAAGAAATGCTGCTATGGAAATTGATTGACGGTGAATGCACTGAGCAAGAAGAAAAAGACGTAAAGAGGATGATAGCTATAAATGAAGAATGGCGCGCAGAATATGAATCTATGTTATCTATGCACGATAGTTTCAAACAATTATTAGGTAAGGAAAGAAACTTGAAGATTGGCAAAAGAAAAGAAGAGTAAATATTACTCGTTTTAAAATATACCCTCCAATAATAGACTACTTTTGTAATAAAGTGGTCTATTTTTTTGCCTTTTAATCTAAAGATGTATTGTCATGCGAAATAATCGGTGTATGTTTGCGAGACAAGACAATGAAGGTGCTATTCTTAACTTTTCAGAGTAAAAACTCCATTTTTTCTTGTAAAAAGGTTACGATACTATGGCTTATGAGGAAGTATGATATCCAAGTTAAAACGGTAATCTCGCCTCTCTCTATCTCCTAATTCAAAATACTTTATTTTATTTCAGCAATCGAAAATGACCAATTATGATTAGCTACTACGCAAAATCAGAAGGGAAATTGACCGAGTTGTCCGAGCCGCAGGTAGGTTGCTGGATTAACATTTTCCCGCCTTTCAATCAATCAGAACTCGAAGAGACTGCCCAGCAACTAGATGTCCCTCTCGATTTTTTCACGGACCCTTTGGATATTGATGAACGTTCTCGTTATGAGCGCGAAGAAGATGCACGGCTTATTGTCGTGAATACACCTTTGCAAAATGATAATCACTCCGCAGATACCAATGCTATCTTCATTACTGTGCCGATAGGTATCATCTTAACAAACAATCACATCATCACAATTACCTCTTTTGAGAATCCAATTTTACAAAGGTTCTTAGACAGTAAGGTTAAAAATTTTAATCCACAGGAACACAAGTTGTTTGTGCTACAGCTCTTTGAACAAACCGTTTTACGCTTCCTCACTTGCCTAAAGCAACTCAATACAAAGCGCAACTTAATAGAACGCGAACTATACGACAGTAGTCGCAGTAGCGAATTAAAATCGCTCTTAAGTATCGAAAAAGCCTTGGTCTATTTCGTTAACTCCTTAAGTGCCAATGAGCTACTAAAACTTAAAATAAAACGTACTGATTTCCTTAGAATAAATGGAGATGAAGAACTCATCGACTTTTTCGAAGATATCATCATTGATAACTCTCAGGCTTCTGAGATGTCTAAGGTCTATGCCGAAATCCTAAGTGGAACGATGGACTCCTACTCTTCTATCATTTCTAATAATTTGAATATTGTCATCCAACGCTTGACGATGATTACTATCATTCTCATGGTACCGACTCTTGTCGCTAGTTTTTATGGGATGAATGTGCCGATGCCGCTGTCAGAGAATGTTTATGCTTTTCCTATAATTTTGCTGGTAGCAGTGGTGATTTCGCTTTTGGTGGCTTGGTATTTTCAGCGGAAGAGGATGTTTTGAGGAGTTTTTTTATGGTTGAGAGGTTGAGGGTTAGGAGGTTCGCTTTTTGTTGATTTTACTGAATTTTTGGAAGAAGCTACTTAGCAGTAAGTCAAGTTAATTGTGATGAGTTCGCGTGAGAG
>CALDUB010000059.1 GCA_937923465.1 uncultured Saprospiraceae bacterium | reverse complement strand
CTGCATCGGTGTAGAAATTATATCAAAAAACCACACTGAGATTTTTATTTTTTCTAATGAAAATAAAATAACCTATGGCAATATTCAATCACAATCAAAATGGGTATCTATAGTCAAGGATAACGAAGGAAGTATTGTCAAAAAGACGAGTTATTAGAAGTTAAAAAAGAAGATTTAGACAGATGAAAATAACAGATATTCAAATATATGCAAACTGCCCAGACCGCAATTTTGTAACAGTCAAAATTAAAACAGATACAGGTCTTTACGGACTAGGAGATGCGACGCTTAACGGCAGAGAAATGGCTGTTGTGGCGTACTTGACAGAGCATATCAAGCCCTGTTTAATAGGCAAAGACGCACATCAGATTGAAGACATCTGGCAATACTTGTACAAAGGTGCGTATTGGCGGAGAGGTCCAATTACGATAACTGCTATTTCGGGAATTGATATGGCACTTTGGGATTTGAAAGGTAAAGTCACTGGACTTCCTGTCTATCAATTATTGGGTGGCAAAAGTCGTTCAAAAATAAAAGTATATGGTCATGCAAATGGGAATTCGATAGAGGAAACACTGACTAACTTAGGCAAACTAATCGACCAAGGCTATAAAGCTGTACGACTACAATGTGCGATACCTGGACTAGATAGTAGCTATGGCGTCTTGTCTGACAAAAAGGATTATTTCGAACTACAGAGCAGTAGACCATTGCCTCCAGAGCAACCTTGGGATACGCTTAAATATCTAAATTTCATTCCAAGTCTTTTTCAAAAAGCTCGGGAAAAATATGGAAACGAAATAGAGTTGCTCCATGACGTACATAGTCGATTGACTCCGATAGAAGCCGCAAGATTGGGCAAAGCCTTGGAACCATATCATCTCCTTTTTTTAGAAGATGCGGTAACTGCTGAAAATCAGTCTAATTATCAAGTCATTAGAAATCATACCACTACCCCATTAGCCGTTGGCGAAACCTTTAATTCTATTTGGGATGCAAAAGAATTGATAGAAACACAATCTATTGATTTTCTTCGTTCTGCCGCCACTCACTCAGGTGGCATTACAGCGATGAGAAGACAGGCTGATTTTGCTTCCATTTATAAAGTGCGAACAGCACCTCATGGACCTCCTGATATTTCACCAATTGGACACGCTGCCCATGCTCATTTAAATGCGTGGGTTCCAAATTTTGGGATTCAAGAATTCGTCGGTTTTGGAGGACAAAAAATGAGCAAGGTATTTAGTCACCCATTACGTTATGAAGAAGGATATCTTCACTTAAATGATGCCCCAGGATTAGGTGTTGATTTTGATGAGCAGGAAGCCTCTAAATATCCATATAAGCGGTCGTATCTACCGGTAAGTAGATTAGAAGATGGTACGTTATCAGATTGGTAAATTATTTGAAGATTATGTATATACGACGGTCATGTCCCGTAAAAGTTGGGCACTCCGTATATAGGATTGAGGTAAGAGCTTATCTGAAAATTTATCAAACTAAAAATCAGCAGTTTATGGTTCTGCCTAATTTTTTTTCTGCGACTTTATCAAGATAAATGAGTAGTAAAAGTTGACGGAAGATTCATAAAATGTTGATTTTCAAGAAGATAAAATTTAGCCAAACTCTAAAGCCTAATACTAACGAAGGCTAAAACACACATTAAAAATGAAAATTTTATTTATTATCCTATCATTAATAATAGTGTCTGACTCTAAATCGGTACATCAAGACTCCCCTTTGAAAATTGACAAGAACAATAATATAATTGGATTACCTCCCGAATTTGGTGTGTCAAAATTTGACTTGGATAAAAGTTATTTGAGGATAAACGATAAAGAAGTAGTCTTGCCGCGTTGCCTAAATTATTATTTTAGTATTCATAAAAAACCTAATTTAAAACTGTCAGCATCTTGGTATCATTCAAAAGAAATAATGCCTTACTATCTAAATTTTGATATTTCTCAAACAAATGTGGACTATGGATATTCGATTTTAATAGACTTAGAGTCTTTGGAGTTAATCGAAGTCCAACTATCAATTAAACAAGGAAATTCAACTTTTAGTCATTCACTAAAAATAGATGATTCTTGTATTCAAGAATACAAAAAGAGAATTAACTGTGCTGTAGATTAGGGAGTTTCCTTAATTTAATATAAATCTGCTAAAAGAGTATTAAAATGAATAACGCTAAATTTAAAATACTAGGTCTTTTTTTATTATCATTTACCTTGATGTCTGGAATAATTGACTTGGGTACTTTATTCAACTATAGTATTTCCAATATTCCTGAACACATTAATATAGGAGTGGACAGTGCTCCTCTTAATAATTTAATGGATGATAAAGTCGCAACTCTGGGGCGGGTTTTGTTTTACGATAAAAAATTATCTACTAATAATAGCGTATCCTGTGCAAGTTGTCACAAACAAGAATTAGCATTTGGACTAGAGGAACTACAAGGGACTGGAGCGAATGGATTGTCACTTCGTAGACCGATGCGCTTACTTAATCTTAGAATATATAATACGCCTTTTAAAGGACTTTTTTGGGACGAACGTGCAGGAAGCCTAGAAGAATTGGTCACTCAGCCCATTAAAGACCACATTGAAATGGGTTATAGTGGTGCAGAGGCAGATGCTCCAAGTTTCGATGATTTGATATCGCAGCTAGAAGGATTAGATTACTACGAGGACTTGTTTACTTTTGCTTTTGGAGACAACTCTATTACAGAGGAAAAAATTTCTAAAGCACTGGCTCAATTCATAAGAAGTATCGAGTCTTATGACTCTAAGTTTGATGAGGGTTTTGCCATGGTAGATGGCACGCCATCAAATGAAAATATTGAGCTGGATTTTCCTAACTTTACACCTGAGGAGAACTCAGGAAAAACACTTTTTATAAGTGATGCCATTAAAGATACAAATGGAGCACGTATAGGAGGTGGAGTCGGTTGTTTTCATTGTCATACTGTTCCGTCGTTTACCTTTTCACCCGAAAGTGGCAACAATGGTGTTATTGCAGAGATAGGTGGCTCTGAAGTATTCAACATTACAAAAGCGCCAAGTTTGCGGGATATTTTTGGACCAAGTGGCTCTTTAAATGGTCCCTTGTTTCATAATGGACAGGCGGCGACTTTTGACGAATTACTGGACCACTATGATGACATTGCGGAAACAACAATCATGATAGACCACAGAATGGACAACAACGGCATTCCTTTAAATCTGACGATAGAAGAAAGACTACAATTAGAAGCTTTTGTCAAGACATTAACGGGGTCTGATATTTATACAAATGAAAAGTGGTCTAATCCATTTGATATGAATGAAGAGCTAGAGATAATAGGAGGAACTATTAGCAATACATTTGTCATCAATAATGAAAACAATATTACAGTTTACCCGAATCCTGCTACAAGTTTTATCAAAATTAAAGATATACATGCGCAGAATTATCATGGAGAAGTCTATAACATGGACGGACAAAAAATCTGGCAAGGTACCATTCATGCAGATAACGAAATTAGTATCAATACTTTTCCAAAAGGTATATATTCGTTGTTCTTATTTAATGACAGCGAGGACTTAGTGAGTAAAGATAAATTTATCAAATTGTGATGTTTCATGTTTTAATTCTTAAAATCACTTCCCTCAACATATCCCTCTCAATTTTGTTACTTATTGCTCCAGTTTAGTCTATATTTACGCAAAAATATAAACTTTCTAAATGCAAATTTTAAAAACTCATTATCATCCTGAAGTGAAAACTCTAGAAAACAAATCTGTTTTTACCAGATTAGCTACTCGGAGTATCGCCATTCATGGTGATGATATTCTGTTGCTTTATACTGCCCGATATGAGGACTATAGTCTGCCAGGCGGTGGCTTAGATTTGGGAGAAGATAAAATCGAAGGAATGATAAGAGAGCTCTGCGAAGAAACAGGCGCCAAAGGTATTAAAAACATAAAACCTTTTGGC
>CALDUB010000058.1 GCA_937923465.1 uncultured Saprospiraceae bacterium | reverse complement strand
ATGCAGACCATGCAACGATTTTTAAAAGAAAACTATCGAAAAAATCTTGTCTTCAAATTTTACCCAAATAAATAACGTCACTTACTTATTTAGGTTTAAAGAATATTTTCAGGTAATAATTATATGAGTCTGTTTCTCTTTATGAGAAAGCAGGCTCTTTTTTTATCTTTGATGAAATTTAACGTTCTTTCTCAATCATATTTTACGGGATTTGTTGGAGAACCATATTACAAAATAACATGAATATACTTTTCCTGAAAAAAAGCCTTCTTATCCTGTTTTGTTTATTTATTTGTCAACTCTCCAAAGCAGAACGCTCTATGTACGTTGATGATTTCGCGAATATTCTCAATGACGCGGGATTAAAAACTAATTTATTAGAATATGCAGAAGCTAACGAAATCACTTACCTTCTTTTCTATGAATTGCATTTGGTTCACAACGAACATGACTTAACCAATCCAGCAACCAATCAAATTCTTGCTGATTTTCTCGCAGATGCAAAACAAAATTATGGTATAACTAAAGTCGCGGCTACTTCTGAAAATGCCTGGTACTTCGAAAATAGAATCATTGCTTACAATGAAAGTAGAACCAATGCTGATGAAAAATTTGATGTCTTAGGAATGGAATTTGAATTTTGGACGCCAGTTTTCATTGAACCTGGTGGCTATTATTGCACGAATTATCTTACTCCAAATGGATACAGTTGCGATAATGCTGGCGCCTATGCTTTTTGCAAGGGAGAACTAGAAGCCATCCGTATTTTGGCAGACAATAGTACGCACCCAATGACGGTAGAAATATACGTTGGTTGGCCAGATGCGACACAATTACTAGAAATCGCAGACATCGTTGACCGCACCTTTATTCACGCTTATGTTCCTGACCCCAATAATGCTTTTGGTTATGCCGAAGGACGTTTAGAATACTATGAAAATTATGTAGGAACAGCAGAAATAACAATTATCTTTTCCGCTGAGCCTAATTTTTCTGGACCGTGGTTGCAGAACAATAATATGGCAATGGCAGAGCAAGTTTTTATGGAAGATTACAATGCCTCGACAGGTACATGGAAAAGTAATATAGATTTGCAAGGTTTTACATACTTTACCTATACAATGATGAGTGATGTAGTATTGCCGATAAATGAGGGGAATAGCGAAGATGATGAAGCTAGCATTGACGAAAAAGAGACGCAAGTCAAAGTATTCCCTAATCCTACAAACGACCGTATTTACATCAAATCAAAAAGAGTACGACAACCTTTTGAGCTGCGAAATCAATTGGGACAGACTATTCAGCAAGGTTTGTTTTTACCAGAATTTATTGATATTTCAGAATATTCAAGCAGTATTTATTTTTTACATCTTCAAGGTGAAATCTTACGCATAGTGAAGAATTAGTCTTTGGATTCGCTTTTTCCATTTTCTTATTAAATTGGACTTTGGACAGAAGATATTAGACCTTAGATTTAAGTATATGTAAAATAAATTAAATCGTATTTATCTGAAAATCAAATACTTAAATAAGTGAATTTTACGACGTTTTGATTATTTAGTCTAAAGTCTTTCGTCCAAAGTCCAATTATTAAACCTTTCCTCAAATATCAAGTCCAATCAGTACATAACTTTAACATACAATACAAATGAAAAATACCTTATTACTTTTCTTTTCTCTGCTCTCATTTTCAGGAACAGCTCAATCTCCTAATTTTGTCTTCATTCTCGCAGATGACATGGGCTGGAATGGGACTTCTATCCAAATTTCTCCAACAGAAGGAGGCTCAATGAGTGATTTTTATGAAACACCCAATCTTGCCCAGTTTGCCTCTGAAGGTATGACTTTTTCCCAAGCCTATTCTCCAGCACCTAATTGTGCACCAACCAGAAATAGTATTTTAACAGGAGAGGCGCCTGCACGTAATAGTTTTACAACTGTAGGCGGCGGTCAAACACCTGATAGAGTCCTAATCAGCGGTACGAACGATAGTGCATTAGATAACGGAGATATTACAATCGCTGAGTGGCTAAATAGCACAAATCTAAATTACCGTACCGCACATTTTGGAAAATGGCATATAGAAGGAGGTGGACCTGGCGAGAATGGATTTAGTCACCATGACGGCAGCAATAATAACGGACAAGGAGATGCCGCAGACGGACAGATTATCCAAGATGACCCTAAGAAAGTAATGGACTTGACGAATAAGGGCATCGCTTTTATGGAAGAAGCGGTAGCCGCGAACGAACCATTTTATCTGCATTTAGCGCATTATGCAGTGCATACTTTAGTAGAAACGACACAAGGTGCACAGGATTATTTTGCAGCAAAGCCAGCTGGTGCTATTCACGATAATATCGATTATGCGGGCATGACACGCGATTTTGATGATGCGATAGGAGTACTTTTGACTGAAATAGAAGAACTCGGCATTAGTGATAATACTTATATTATTTTCACATCTGACAATGGCGCACAAGCTAATCAATCCAGTAATACACCTCTTTTTAGAAGTAAAGGGCATATCAGAGAAGGCGGTATTCGTGTTCCGATGTTCATCAAAGGACCTAATATTTCCGCGAACTCTGCCAGCACAGAACCTGTTGTCGGCTATGATGTATTTCCAACGATAGCGGATTGGACGGGTAGCACTGCAATACTTCCAAGTACTTTAGACGGCGCAAGTCTTAATAATTTAACTTTACAAACTGCTTTTAACCGTAATGAACCTGTTTATTTTCATTCACCACATTATGGGAGTGGGGCTAAAGCCCCGTCTTCTGCAGCAACACAAGGTGATTATAAATTGATAATCAATTATGAAACAGGTGTAGATAATTTATTCAATCTAAGTGCGAATGTCAGAGAAGTTGATGGTAATGATATCGCGGCAACTAATCCAGATGTAGTTAGAGATTTAAAGATAAAACTACGTGACCATTTAAAAGAAGTCAGTGCTAATATGCCAAGTTTAGACCCAACACATGCTAATTTTTCAGGGACTGCACCAGATATTGATTCGGATACTTTGGAGGACGAATGGGAATTTAGAGAATTGCTATCTTATCACTTTGGACCGACAGATGACCCTGACGGAGATGGTATGGACAATTTGACTGAATTTACCAATGGAACTGACCCGCTAGTCAATGAAACCGTTGCTATTGACAATGCCGTTGATGCAAATAATAGTTCATTTATTGGTTTGTATCCTAATCCCACACAGGATGTCATCAACTTAGAATTTCATTCTAATAGTACATCGAATTCAATAATAGAACTGGGTATTTATAGTGTGGATGGACGATTGGTACGCACATTTAAAGACCAAAAAGCAGCTGTTATGTCTTTTTCTTTATCAGAAATAGCTTCGGGCGTTTATACAGCTAAAATATTAGAAAATGGACAGTTAATAGGTTCAGAAAAAGTTGTTTTGACGAGTCAGAAATAAATGTTAGATTTGCACTGTAAGTAGGTCGTCCTACACTCTTGTTTTCCAACATTAAGGAAGAAATTGGGAAAATAAGAGGAATCCTTACGGAATAAACTCCGTGTACCTTAATCATGAAAGTGATTGGGTACACGGAGTTTTTTTTTGAAAAAATTCTAAATAAACTTGTAATACATTTTAGAATACCGAAAAATCACAAGATTTTTCTTTGCGTTCTCTCGAACAAGTATTCTTCGAAAGTTGCGCTCGAAAAACTTTGCGTCTCCGCGTCTCTGCGTTCAATTTTTTATAGTACATACAAGTTCGAGTATCAATTCATCTAACGTCTAACATCTAAAAAATGACAACAATAATCAACAAACAAGACATTCTCAACATTGTCAAAGACCTCGATGTCGTTGCCGCAATGGAAGAAGGATTTATCGCTTATAGCAACGAGAAAACCGTCGTGCCGCC
>CALDUB010000057.1 GCA_937923465.1 uncultured Saprospiraceae bacterium | reverse complement strand
GCGGCTTTAAACTTGCTCTTTTATCCTTATTTTTCGTTAAAAATACTCGCTAATAAACAACATTATCTGTGTTTTTTGCCTCAAATAAGAATAAAATAGCGACGCTTAAATCTCACTCAACCTCATTCATAAAGTCTAATGAGTAACGCTTTTTGTAATTTTTATGAAAAAGGAGAGGTATGATAGGTTGAGATTGCTTTTTGTATATATCTTTTTCCCGAATTTTATGAAAAAAATACTTGTTTTCTTTCATTTTTTTTTTTAAAGTGAAACCCATTTGTCCAATAAGCGACTAAAAGAAGCTTTTTATATAATGTTTTGTCTATCTCTTACGTTTGAGATAATCGCAAGGAGCAAGTCTCTGAAACCAAATAAGATTTTAGACGTATAAAGAGGCAAACAAAACAAATATCTTTTTTAAGTCTTAAAATTTACTTAAAAAAGAATAAAAGTTACTAAAAAGGCGAACAACATCCTTTTTATTTTGTCTTAGGTTGAATATGTGTGGAAAATGTAATACCTTTGCACTATCAAATTTGACCGACTGATTTTATATCCCAGTATTTACAAAAACCGCAATCGACTTTTTCGATTGATAAAGATTTTACCATGAACATTAAAAATATTTTTCCAATTGACGTAAACACCTTACGGCGGTATCAGTCTCGCACATTTCAATCAGACCAAATTTAACTATTGAAGCAAGCATTACATTTCCTATACTGATTGACTTACACTTAAGTTTTAATTTTTTGAAACTCGGAATAACGCATTCGCATTTTTCCCGAGGTGAGTGACCATAATTATGGTTCTTTGAAAAATTCTATGATTAGTGATATACAAAGATAAGAACACAAGAAGTCATTTTGATTTTGAGTTATTATTTTTCTCTATTACAGAATTTATCAGAGAAGTAAAATCTTTTTCCCGAGATTTTGCCGCAAACCTAATGCGCGTATATGTCCGAAATTTTTTGAACTAAAAATTTTCCATGCAACAACAAATCATGAGTTTGGTGTTTCTTTTGTGTGCAGCGACATCCCTTTTTGCCACGATAGAAACTTCCGCAGTTAATAGTTTTGCCCGATTAGAAAAGACAATACCCCACTGGACAGCAGAAGACGATGCATTGGTTGAAGACCGTTTGCAAATGATGATTAGCCCTGTTGAACTAAATTTTGATAGCCACGCGAGAGAGTACGTTCAATCCTATACAACCAATGGTTATAAAGGCACAGAAAAAATGCTTGGGAAGTCTGAGTTGTACTTTCCTATTTTTGAAGAATACTTGCGTGAGTATAATTTGCCTCAGCAGTTGAAATACTTACCTATGATTGAGAGCAAGCTCAATCCGCATGCAAGGTCGAGCGCAGGCGCAGTAGGTTTGTGGCAGTTTATGCCCGAAACAGGAAAAGAGCTAGGTTTGACCATTGGTACTTATACTGATGAGCGCAAAGACCCAAATAAATCAACTGAAGCGGCAGTGCGTCACTTAAAAAGAATGCACGATAATTTTGGGAGTTGGGAGTTAGCTATTGCTGCTTACAATTGTGGAGCTGGTAATGTGCGTAAAGCAATTCGCCAGTCAGGTAGTAAGGAGTACAGCAAATTGAAAAGATTTTTGCCACGCGAGACTCAACGCTACTTACCTCGCTTTGTAGCTGCAAGCTACATTGCCGAAAATTTTCACTTTCACGGTTTACGTCCAAAACAACTAGAGCAGACACTAAGTATGACTTCTACTGTTAAGCTCTATAGTAGTATTACTTTTAACAAAGTTGCTAGCTTGAGTGGTGTGCCTTTGGCAGATGTACAAAAATTAAATCCTGCTTATAACCGTGGGGTTATTCCTGCGACTAAGAAAGGACACTATTTGATTTTGCCAGAAATTGGTATGACGCGCCTACAGAGTCACTTGAAATATAGTAATATCAAGACCAATAATCCTGAATTGAATAGAGCAAGTGGCGGAGGACAAGTACTGCAAAAAGTAACATACCGCGTCAAAAGTGGAGATACTTTAGGTGCCTTAGCCAATACTTTCAACTGTGAGTTGAATGAAATCTTATCTTGGAACGACCTTTCTACAAGTCGTATTAAATCAGGACAAGTATTGGTTTTCTACATGAAATAGTATTGACATTTAATTGTTTCTTTACCTGAAAAGAGTATTATCAGAACAAATTCTGATAATACTCTTTTTCTTTTGGTGGACTTGTTACTTTAGCATTTGCTCGATTTGTATTTTGCTTTTTTACGCACAGAATACATGATTGAACCACAGACTCTCTATTCTAATGTACCCAAACTACCTTAGTAGTCTAATATCTAACGCCTAAAATCTTAATTCAAGATATGCCAAATCTATCCTTCTGGGAAAAAGAAACCTTCTTCAAAGACATTGACTACGCAATCGTGGGTAGCGGTATCGTTGGTTTAAATGCCGCAATAACTCTAAAGGAAAAATATCCGCGTCGTAAAGTAGTTATTTTTGAACGAGGCATATTGCCAATTGGAGCAAGTACTCGAAATGCAGGTTTTGCTTGTTTTGGTAGTTTGACAGAGCTGATAGATGATTTAACACAGCAAAGCGAGGTCGAAGTTTTAAGTTTAGTAGAAAAGCGTTGGCGAGGTTTAGAAAAATTGCGAGAACGCTGTGGAGATAAGGCTTTGGACTACAAGCCTTTTGGCGGTATGGAAATCTTTAGAGAAGAAGAAAAAGCTATTCACCAAGATTGTGTAGAGAAAATGCCTTGGTTTAATGACCGAATCCAAAAGATTACTAATAATCCAGAAACCTACCTAAAAGCTGATAATCGTCTATCTCAATATAGATTTTCTGGTGTGAAAAATTTGATACTCAATCAAGAAGAAGGACAAATACATACAGGTAGAATGATGCAGCGACTGTTGCAAATTGCACAAGATTTAGGTGTCCTCATTTTTAATGGAATAGAAATCAAAGAAGTACTAGAAGGTCAAAACTCTCCACTTTTGATTACCGAAAATAATTGGGAAATACCTGTAGGAAAGGTCTTAATTGCTGTTAATGGATTCGCTAAAAAGTTGCTTCCAGACGTCCAATTAGTACCTGCAAGAAACCAAGTAATTATTACTAATCCTATTGAAAATCTACCATTTTCAGGCTGTTTTCATTATGATTGTGGCTATTTTTACTTTAGAAATGTTGGAAAAAGAGTGTTACTTGGAGGCGGAAGAAATCTGTCTAAAATAGCAGAAGAAACAACTACCTTTGGAGAGACAGAACTCATTCAAAAAGCCTTGCAAAAGCTTTTGAAAGAAGTAATATTGCCCAGTACCCCATTCGAAATTGAACAGAAATGGAGTGGCATACTCGGAGTAGGTGACAGTAAAAATCCTATTATCAAAAAGATATCAGATAATGTCGCAGTCTCGGTCCGACTCGGAGGCATGGGCGTAGCGATGGGCAGTCTCATTGGTGAAGAAGGCGCAAACCTGTTTTAAAATTTTAATAGCAAGTCTAAGTCATACGCCGTCTACCGTTTACCGTAAATTAACTAATCGCATGACTAGTTAAGCGACATTTTACCTTCAATATCTGGCGCACCTCATCCAAATCTACAGGGTAAGGTTTATAAACATCACTATTGTCAGAAATCAAAAGCATATTATTCTTATCTCTACTTTGCTGGATACGTTTTGCCACAACAACATCCGTCACCACGACATAAACATGGTTATCTCGCAAAGAAATGCCCCTTTCGATAGGTTCACAAACAACGATATCTCCATTTGTTATCGTAGGCATCATACTATCACCGCTAATCTCAAAAGCAACTAAGTCTCCTTCTAAATTCGGTACCGAGAATTTTGGTAACTCCTCCATGAAGTCATCTTGCTGATGTTCTAATGCATAGCCCGCCAATGCACGATTGGGAACTAATGTAATATTTCTTCGACCAGAATGATTGCGCTCAGACATGCCACGTACCGTAATGTCATTTGCAGCATAACCAGGAAGAAAAAGGTCGTCACTAATCCCAAAAAGATAGTTCGCATTCACCTTGAAAATATCAAATAATTTGTTCAATTGGTCAACCGTAATATTGCGCTCTCCTTTTAATATAGAGTTGATTACATGGTTGTAAGTACCCAAATGTTTTGCAATATCTGACTTTCCTTTTATTTTATTTGTCCTCTCTAACTCTGTATATACGCGTTTAAATCGCTGATTTACAATGCTTTCTGAAAAATTAGCCATAAAGACGAAAATGAAGTTGAATAAAAATGTTTTAAAATAGTTGCAGAATTAAAACTAAATGTTTTATATTTGCATTGTCAATAAACAAATCGTGTTGTGGGATTTGAATAAATTAGTTTCTAAAGATACAAAAGGTTTGCAGTAATGAATAATCAACAACCAAAAAGTTTCCGTTATACGGACAAAAAGACTGAACAAGAGAACTTGTTTGGCTCTAAGAATGAAATGCAAAACAGAGGCAAGCAAAAAATCACTCCAGAGATAGAATTTACCTTTATACTGAAGAAAATTTTCCTCAGCATGAAAAAACTTTTTGTTGCAATTAAGTATCAATTCTTCAAATTAACGGGTGGCGCCCTATCAGGAATGAAACTTCCTTGGCTAAAAATAATCGCAGTTGTCCTCGTTGCTTATTTGATGTTTCAGAAAGATTTTCAGTTTACTATCAACATGAGTGCCCCTTCTGCATTTTTGCCAGTAGATGAAGAAGACAATGGGCGCAAAAATGTTTCTCAAATGGGTATTGCTCAAGCAGTAGCACAGCACGAGAAAGTTCGCAATCCATTTGCTGACGCAACAGACGACGATGCAATAACAAAAAAAGAAAAGGCTTATATCCGTCGCTTTAAAAAGACCGCACAGGAAGAAATGAAGCAATTTGGTATTCCTGCTAGTGTAAAGATGGCGCAAGGTTTATTGGAAAGTGGAGCGGGGCGCAGCGGCTTAGCTAAACGAAATAACAATCACTTTGGGATTAAATGTTTTTCTAAAAGATGCGGAAAAGGACACTGTTCTAATCATTCTGATGACCATCACAAAGATTTTTTCGTCAAGTACAAATCCAGTTGGGAGTCTTGGCGCGCACATTCTAAATTACTCAATACCAAGCATTACAAATCCTTAAAGGAGTACGAAACAGACTATGAGGCTTGGGCTTATGGATTGAAAAAATTGGGCTATGCGACTGACCCTCGCTACCCCGAAAAATTGTTGGCGAAGATTAACAAATACCATTTGTACCTTCTTGACAAGTAGTCTTTCACTGAGAATGTAAAGATATTTAGTCCCGTGAGCAGTGGTTGAAAACCAACCACTTATTGAGTTTTTTCCCCTTGAAACACGACGAGCATAGTAGTTTTCTCATGTATGTTCTGGGTGACCGCCTTCCGGATTTCGGTTGGCGGTCGTTTTTTTACACACATCAGTTGTGGCTTATTTCCCTTCATGATAATCTAATAATGGCTTGTCTTTTGGCTCCCAGAGTTCGATTTTATTACCTTCAGGGTCTAGAATCCAACCAAATTTTCCATATTCAAATTCTTGAATCTCTCCTACTATTGTGACTCCCTCTTCTTTTAATACTTTTAATAGTTCCACTAGATTTTCTACCCGATAGTTAAACATGAACTCTTTTTTGCTAGGCGCAAAATAATCTGACTCTTTCGAGAATGTTGACCAAGAGGTAACACAGCGTTTTTCTTTATCTGCATCTTCTCGCCATTTAAAGTGTCCGCCATATTGGTCGGTTTCGATTCCTAAATGTTTACCATACCAATCATTCATGTCTTTGGCGTCGTCGCACTTAAAGAAGATGCCGCCTATTCCTGTTACTCTTTTCATTTTGTTGATTATTGTTTTCTGAAAGGATAACGACAAAGAAAACCCTTCTCATTCAAAAATGAGAAGGGTTTATATAAAATTTCATCAAAGTCAATAAAAATTTCGTCTTTGAATAAGACTTGTTTGGGTGTACATCTGTGATTTTGTGGTGTAAATCTACTTTTAAATAATGTAAATCTACAGTTTAGACAATGCAAATCTATCATCCTTATCTGGTAAATTAGCATCTAAAATATTATAATTTTTATTACTATGTTTTTAAAAAAAATATGTTGATTTGCAACAATTTCCCTTTTTACTCTTTTTCTTTGTGATTAAATGATGAGTTTTTAAATTATAAATAATGGATAAGAATACTTTGCAAAATTTACGAGAAGACTATCGTAAGAGTACTTTAGAAGAGAAAAATGCTTCTGAAAACCCTTTCACTCAATTTAGTAACTGGTTTAAAGAGGCTTTAAATGCAGAAATTCCCGAACCCAACGCAATGGTCGTAGCTACCGTAAATAAAGAAGGCTTTCCGTCAGCGCGAGTTGTATTACTAAAGGGATTTGATGAGAAAGGCTTTATTTTTTATACAAATTATAATAGTCAGAAAGGACAGGATTTGTTAGATAACCCACAATGTGCAGTTGTATTTAATTGGTTAGAACTAGAGAGACAAATAAGAATCGAAGGCATAGCGGAAAAATTGTCTCCAGAAGAGTCCACAGCTTATTTTCATAAAAGACCAAAGAAAAGTCAAATAGGTGCTTGGGCCTCTCCTCAGAGTCAAGTTATTGAAACGCGCGATATTCTCGACAACAATTTAAAGAACTTAAATGCTAAATATGTGGATTCGGAAAGCCTACCTCGTCCTAGTCATTGGGGAGGCTTTCGAATAAAAGCTACTCGTATTGAATTTTGGCAAGGACGTTCCAGTCGTCTCCATGACCGTTTAAACTATGAGAAAAATGCAAATAACTCTTGGAAAAGAACCAGATTGGCGCCTTAAACTTAGGCTTTAAATTTGCCTTAACAACATAAATCACTCTTTTTCAATACTTTTGCAAACGAACGGCATATCTCCGTTCTCATGATTGAAACAATAAACATGAAATATTATTCCCTTGGTCTTATGACCGTTTTCTTTTTCTTCTTGACAGCTTTCACTTCAGAAAAAGAAATAAAAATAACTGTCAACACTCAAGGTTGTGAAGAAGGTGCAGTATTATCAATAATGGAATTTGACGGTTTTAACTTCACTGCGTTTCTCAGTGAACCAGTTAAAGAAGGCAAGACTATTTTTACACTTCCTGAAACGCGTCCGCGTGTCTATTACATTGGGACGACTACAAGTAATATGTTACCTATTATTTTAGGCTCGGAAGAAAACGTGCAATTGACTACGGTTTGTGCCAGCTTTCGTAGTGCTAAAGTCTCAGGTTCTCCTTTAAATGCGGGCTATACTTCTTTGAAAAATGAAATTAAGACCTTCAAAAACTCAAGTCGTTCTATGCAGCGTCAGTTATTAATGGCAGACGGAAATGCACAAGAAGAAGAGAAAGCAATTTTTGGAATGACACAAATTGATAGTCAACGTCTACAATTATTAGATTCTTTACAACGTACACAACCATTTTTGGGAAATGTTGCGGAGTTAAATACTTACTTAAGTTACCAATTGTATGGTGAAGGTTTTCCTGATGAGTTGAATTATTTTGTCAATATGTATTTTAATTATGCAAATTGGGAAAATTCAGATTACCAATATAATCCTTGGGTTTATGAAGGTACAAAAGCTTATGCACAGACTTTGAGTAGTGTAAATATTCCTGATGAACAACATGCTTTGGCATTAAATACTTTACTGAGTAAGATACCAAAAGATAGTCGCACATATAAGTTGGCCTATGGCGGTGTTTTGGCAGGTTTAGAAGGAAAGAAGCATGATAATTTTGCAGTATTTGCGAAATCATTTGTGGAAGAATTTAAAAAGAAAGACCCAAAGACTAGTGCTGCCGTTGCCAAGAAAATGGCGAACGTTTCACAATTAATGGTAGGAGGTACAGCACCAGATTTTATACAGAATACTCCTGAAGGAAAGCCACTTTCATTGAGTGGAATGCGCGGTAAAGTAGTCTTAATTGATTTTTGGGCAAGCTGGTGTGGACCCTGTCGCAAAGAAAATCCAAATGTTGTAAAGGTTTATGAAAAATACAAAGACCAAGGATTCGACATCTTGAGTGTAAGTTTAGATAGCAATAAAGACCGTTGGCTGTCGGCTATAGCAAAGGATAAATTGACTTGGGCACACGTCTCAGATTTAAAAGGTTGGAAAAATGAAGTAGCACAGATGTATGGCATATCTTCTATTCCTGCAACGATTTTATTAGATAAAGACGGTAAAATTATAGCAAGAAACCTACGTGGACCAGCTTTAGAAGCAAAATTGAAACAAGTCTTTAAGTAGATGGAAAACACTTTTAATAAAAATGGAGCTTTCGCAACTTGTGGAAGCTCCATTTTTTTGTTTTTGGAAATCGTAATATATTTCCAAGCCTCATACAGATAAAAAGTTTAATTTTCCGTATTTTTCCTACCTTGTGGCATAATCTCAAAACAGAGATTGTAATTCAGTAAAAGCGCACATTATGGGTAAAACGTATGCAGCAATCACGGGAGTTCAAGGATATGTCCCGGATTATATTCTGACTAATGCAGAATTGGAGACAATGGTCGATACCAATGACGAGTGGATTCGCTCACGTACGGGTGTAGAAGAACGCCGAATTTTGAAAGAACCAGGTAAAGCAACTTCCGATATGGGAGTTGAAGCTGTTAGAGGACTTTTGGAGAAGACAGGTACTTCATTGGATGAAGTGGATATGTTGATTTGTGCAACTGTCACAGCGGATTACCCTTTTCCTGACACAGCCAATTTGATTTCTTATAAGCTGGGAATCAAAAATGCTTTCTGTTATGATATAAATGCAGCTTGTTCTGGATTTTTATTTGCATTGGCGACTGCAGCAAAATTTGTTGAAAGTGGCTCACATAAAAAAGTAGTAGTAGTAGGCGCGGATATGATGTCTTCTATTCTTGACTATACAGACCGTTCAACTTGTATTATTTTTGGTGACGGCGCAGGTGCAGTGATGCTAGAACCAACAGAAGAAGAGGTTGGAATTCAAGATAGCATCTTGAAAAGTGATGGCGTAGGAAGTGAATATTTACACCAAAAAATTGGTGGTTCATTAAACCGCCCAACACCTGAAAATTTAGCAACTGGAGGTCAATATGTATTTCAAAATGGTCGCCCAGTATTTAAGGCAGCAGTTAGTGGTATGTCAAACGTTGTCGGAGAATTAATGAAACGAAACAACTTGACGGCGGAAAATATGGCGTGGTTAGTTCCGCACCAAGCAAATATCCGTATCATCGAAGCCGTTTCTCGTATGGCTGACTTTCCTATGGAAAAGGTCATGGTGAATATTCAAAAGTACGGAAATACGACAGCAGGAACACTTCCGCTGTGTTTGTGGGATTATGAAGACCAACTGAAAAAAGGTGACAATATTATTTTGACTGCTTTTGGTGGTGGGTTTACATGGGGTTCACTTTATTTAAAGTGGGCTTATTAAGACGTTGTTTGAGCTTCAACAAAATAGGCGTAACGATTAAATTCGTTACGCCTATTTTGTTAGGAGGATTATTCCTCTTCCTCATAATATTCGTCTTCTTCAGGATTGTTTAGCAAAAAAGTTACTCCGATTTGAGGCATTAAAAAATTGGTTGGCGATGTTTTTAATTCGAAATTAGTGATTGGAACAGTAAAATTTGCACCTTCTATTCTTGTATAATATTCTGCTGTGTTTCCTACTCGATAAGCACATTTTAAATCAATAAACAGTAAGTCTTGCCATACATTTATCAATAAACCCAAGGCGCCACCATAAGATAAAGACCAGTCAGAGTGGTTATTATTCACATTTATTTGTTCATCCAGAGAAACATCCGTGAGCACCGTTTTTGTATAAAAGCGATTTACTCCAAATGTCCCTTCAAAATAAGGTTGGATAAAGAAATTCAAGTCAGGTTCAACGTGAACAAGTCCGCTAAAACCTAGAATATGATTACTAGCCTCTTCTTTTAAATCAAAAGGATTTCCAAATTCGTCAAATTCTATAAAGAATTCGGACTCTCTATCATAAGATTGCCAAGAAAAATCTGCCCCAATGGAAATTGGTTCTCTAATTTCAAAAAGTAAATTTCCTCCAAGTCCCAAACCCCACCGCGACTGATTTTCATCAAATATACCAACAGGAATACCAGCTAAAGCATTTAAACTCGCGGTAGCTTTTGTTTTTGTTTTGACTTCTGCGTCCATTTCTGTTTGTGCCCGTAAAGACACAGAAGAAAGTATAAATAAAGAGAAAAGGAATATTTTTTTCATTGAATATATTTTTTCCAAAAGTACCAGAAAATAAAGAGAAATGAAACTCTACGATAGTCAAAGGAAAGTTAAAGATTAAGCTTATTTTTGCAGCTCAATGAGTTTTGCGTATTCAAAATTCAGCATTCAAAATTCAAAATTACAAAAGGTGTACAAGAATTTACTCAAACCACTACTCTTCTTAATGCAAGCCGAAAAAGCGCATTACTTTACTGTCAGCATGTTGAAATTAACCTTAGCAATTCCGATTGTCGGTCAAATGTTTCGTGCTTTTTATCGTGTAGAAGATAAGCGATTAGAAAGAGAATTATTTGGTTTGAAATTCAAAAATCCAGTCGGACTCGCCGCAGGATTTGACAAAGACGGAAAAGCTTTTCGTGCAATGTCTGCCTTAGGTTTTGGTTTTGTTGAAGTTGGAACGGTCACTCCTATAGCACAAGAAGGAAATCCAAAACCGCGCCTCTTTCGCCTACCAGATGATAATGGTCTTATTAATCGGATGGGTTTCAATAATGCAGGTATGGAAGCAATGACGGAACGCTTAAAAGGTAAACGACCAGAGGGTTTAATTGTCGGCGGAAATATCGGAAAAAATAAACTCACGCCAAATGACCAAGCGACGGAAGATTATACCAAGTGTTTCGATGCATTGTTCTCTTATGTAGATTATTTTGTGGTTAATGTTTCTTCCCCCAATACGCCAGGTTTACGTGAACTACAAGATAAAGAGCCGCTAACCAAGCTTTTAGCAACCTTACAAACAAAGAACAAACAAAAGCCAAATCCTAAACCAATCCTTTTAAAGATTGCTCCAGATTTAACTAACGAGCAGTTAGATGATATCATCGACATTGTAGCAGATACAAAAATAGACGGTGTTATTGCGACAAATACAACAATCAGTCGCGCAGAATTAAAAACAAAAGAAGCAGACATCACAGCGATTGGAAATGGTGGATTGAGTGGAAAACCAGCCAAAGCACGTTCGACAGAGGTTATTCGTTACTTGAATGAAAAATCTAATGGGCAGATAGTGATTATTGGAGTTGGAGGTATTGCGAGTGCAGAGGATGCGATTGAGAAGATAAATGCAGGAGCGAGTTTGGTGCAGGTTTATTCTGGTTTGGTTTATGAAGGACCGGGATTGGTGAAGAGGATTAATAAGGGATTACTAAACATGTCTTAGACCCAATATGACTTAGATTCTCTTGAGAATGATTGTTATGATTTCTATGATTGTTATGACTCAGAATGCTAATTTTTTACTTGAAAATCATGCTTCGCTTCATAGAAATCATAACAATCATAAAAACCATTATTAAAAAAAATGAGTCGCTCCTAGAAAAGAAAACTCTGTGTCTCCGCATCTCTGCGTTGAAAATTTTAAATATATGACAATCAAACAAGCCCAATCCACCGTCGACGACTGGATAAAAAACATCGGAATTCGCTACTACAACGAACTCACAAACACAGCAATCCTAACCGAAGAAGTAGGTGAAGTAGCCCGTTTAATGGCACGCATCTACGGCGAACAATCTTTCAAAAGAAAAGAAGACGAAGCCACAGCTAAAGACGATTTAGCAGATGAAATGGCGGATGTCATGTTTGTTTTAATTTGCTTAGC
>CALDUB010000056.1 GCA_937923465.1 uncultured Saprospiraceae bacterium | reverse complement strand
TTAATCGCTCGCCAACTTAGACAACAAACGTAACAACTCCACATACAACCAAACTAAAGTCACCAATAGTCCCATTGCTGAGTACCATTCGTAGTATTTAGGTGCGCCGAATTGCTCGCCTTTTTCGAAGTTATCAAAATCAAGTAGTAAATTCATACAGGCGATGACGATAACAAAAGCACTAATGCCGATGCCCATCAGACCTGTTTCGTGAATGAAAGGTACTTGAATACCAAACATTCCAAGAATCCAACTCATCAAGTAAACAACCATAATTCCTCCCGTCGCCATGATGACGCCTGTACGGAATTTGCTCGTTACTTTGATTATTTCAGTTTTGTAGATGAAAAGCATTGCAAATAAAAGCGCAATCGTCAAAGACGCTGCATTGAATACAATACCGTCAAATGCCGCTGCATACATAGCAGAAACTGCACCTACAAAAAGTCCTTCCAATGCCGCATACAAGGGCGCCAAAGTTGGAGACAAGTGTTTTTTAAAGGAAGCGAAAATGAGGACGCCTAAGCCACCAAACATTCCACCATATAGAAACAATGAGCTTGGCATTGCAAAAGCAACAAGCGCAGTAGCCATCATAATTCCGACAAGAATGAACGATTTATTTATCGCTCCTTGTACTGTCATTTTCTCTTTGACCTTGATGAAATCACCGTCAAGAGTTTCTGCTTTAGCAGCTTCGCGCATTTTATCTTCATTTAAGAAGGGGTTTCCGCCACCGCTGAACATATTTTTTGCCATTTGTATTTTAGTTTTAATGAAGAATGAGATAAAAGATGTTGGATATTAGACATTAGATTTTAGACTTCCAATGCTTCTTTTCTAGTATCCTTTCCTCAAATATATGTACTTTTCTAAACAAATTTACAAGAACCTTAGTTCTCTTAGGATTCTTAATCTTTTGTTATTGATTCTTGTGCAAATTTACTGCCTATCTTTACTGTCCATCAAAATAGTAACAGGTCCGTCGTTCAATAATCGAACTTTCATATCTGCACCAAATTCTCCTGTTTGAATCGGCTTTTTAGTTTCAAATCCCAATAGTCGCACAAAATGCTCATACAGAGGAATCGCAATATCTGGTTTTGCCGCTCGTATATAAGACGGGCGATTTCCCTTTTTGATACTCGCATGGAGCGTAAATTGACTCACAACTATGATATTTCCGTCAATATCTTGGACAGATTTATTCATTACACCGTCTGCGTCATCAAAAATCCGCAGATTCGCAATCTTCTTGCAAAGCCATTGAATGTCCTCTTCTTTGTCTTCTGGCTCAATACCGAGAAGAATGAGTAAACCTATACCGATTTCAGATTTCACTTTGCCTTCGATTGTGACGGATGCTTCTGATACTCTTTGGATGACTGTACGCATACTTTTTTAAATATGAAATTGACTCTCTAGTAAAGAGTTTGTTGTTTATTAAATTTTATTTTTTTCTATTAAACATTAGGAGAGAGGTGTCAGGAGAGAGGGGAGAGCTAAGTATCATATGCTTCGCTTCTCACCTCTCTCCTCACACCTCTCTCCTTTTTTAATCCTTATAAAAAAGCCATTTGCCCAACTCTTTAAAAGTTACTTTCTTTCCGTACATCAGAATACCGACGCGGTAAATTCTACCAGCTAGCCAGATAAAGAAGAATGCCGTCGCAATTAAAATCGCTCCCGAAAGCAAAACTTCCCAAAGTGGCGGCTCAAACGGCAAGCGCGCAGGCATGATAATAGGAGAGAAGAAAGGTATCATGGATAACCAAAATGCAAGTGTTCCATCTGGATTATCAATAACAGCTGGCATAAATGAGATACTCAAAATAACAGGTATCATAATCGGCATCGTCAAGCTTTGACTCTCGCCCAAATCATCTCCAACCGCAGAACCTACTGCCGCAAACAATGCCGCATAAATGAAGTATCCACCCAAAAAGTAAACCAAGAAAACAGGGATAATGAAACCCCAATTTTGTTGAGATAAGCTAATGAGCAATTGGTTCGTATAGTCAATCATAGTCTCTTGTTCTGCTGCTGACATCTCACTCATTCCTTGTGCTTGTGAAGCATCTATACCTAAAAACAGCGGAACTAATAGAGCAATTCCAAAGATTAAGCCACCCCAAACTAACAGCTGTAAGATACCGACAGCACTCACGCCAAGTATTTTCCCAAGCATCAATTGGAAAGGTTTGACGGAGGAGATAACGACTTCAACAATGCGATTCATTTTCTCTTCCATGACCGAGCGCATGACTTGCATGCCATAGACAATGAGAATAATATAAATGATGAATGCCATGAAAAATCCCATTGCGGTAGCGACTTCTGCACCATTCTTTTTGTCTTTTTCTACTATATTTCCAGCATCGTCGAGATAGATTTGTTTTTGATTTAAGGCAACATCCGCTTGAAATTGTTCAATCATGTTTTCCTCAAATCCAGCATCTTTAATCTTTTTGCTTTCAAATTTCTGTTCTATTTTTTTCTCTATTGTCCGTTTATCGCCCATGGACAATTGCCCTTCGGAGAAGTATTGAATGCGTATTGCAGCATCATTGTTGACCATTTCAGGCACGTAGACTATACCGTCAAAACCATCTTCTTGATAGCTTTTTTGTAGGTCTTCGAGTTTTGTTTCGACGGGTTTAAAGGTTAAGTTTTGTGTATCAGAGATAGGAGCGACAACTTTACCTGAGTCATCACGCTGCATCACAACACCCGACTCATCCAAAACTGCCAATCGCTTCATGCCATTATCCCCCATTTTTCCGATTAGTGGTGGCACTATCATAATTAGAGCAAAGGCAAAAGGAGTTAACAGTGTCGTTAAAATAAAGCTACGCTTCTTTACTCTAACCAAAAATTCTCGTTGAAATATAAGCCAAAGTTTATTCATTTCTATATTGATTTTTCGTTTGCTGTATCTCGAAACTCCCGTTTCGAAGATTTTCAGAGAATCCGAAACGAGAGTTTCGGGATACTGTACCGTACGTTTCGGGATACGGGATTAGCCATTCACTTGACGTATAAAAATTTCATTCAAGGTGGGCAAAATTTCATGAAAGGCGCGAATGTGTACTCCTTTCTGAATCAAATATTGCAACAAGGCATTTGAGGCTTCGTCATTTTCAATCTTCACCAAAAGCTCTTGTTCTTTTCGTTCTACTATCTCAAAGTTGGCGTTCGCTGCATCTTGCATAGCCAATTCCGCAGGCAATACCCCAGAATAACCGATACTAAACAAATGTTGCTTAAAGTCTTGTTTCACGTCTGCAACTTTACCGCTTAGAACGTTCTTTCCTTGGTTGATTAAAGAAATATATTCGCAAATTTCTTCCACTTGTTCCATGCGGTGCGTCGAGAAAATAATGCTACTTCCTTCTTTATTCAGCTGGTAGATTTCGTCCTTAATCAAGTTCGCATTGATAGGGTCAAGTCCTGAAAATGGCTCATCCAATATCAACAGTTTAGGGCGGTGTACGACCGTCGCAATAAATTGAATTTTCTGCTGCATCCCTTTAGACAACTCTTCTACTTTCTTTCCCCACCAATCTGTTATTCCAAATTTCTCCAACCATTCCATTAGGTTTTTCTTGGCTTCTTTTTTAGACATGCCTTTGAGCTGCGCGAGATACATTAATTGTTCTCCGACCTTCATTTTCTTGTACAGTCCGCGTTCTTCAGGCATATAACCTATCTCGGCAGGATGTCCTGCGTTGAGTTTTTCCCCGTCCAACCAGACTTCTCCGCTATCTGCGCGGGTTATCGTCGTGATGATACGGATGAGAGAAGTTTTTCCTGCGCCATTCGGACCTAGTAGTCCGTAAATAGAGCCTTTGGGTACAGCAAAACTTACGTTATCCACTGCGCAGTGTTTATCGTAATTCTTAACTACGTTTTCAAGTGTTAGAATATTCATTTAGCTTGTTAGTTATTGGTTATTGTGTCATTGGTTATTATATTCTTGGCGCAATAACCAATAACATAGTAATTAATAAGAACGAATATCCAACTTTCAAATCAGAATCCATCTTCTTTTCTATAACCGTCGATTTTTTGTCGATGAATAATAAAAAAACGGGCTGCTATCTAGTCAGACAACAACCCGTTTTATATACTTCTTCAAGATTTTAGCCCATAATATCTTTTCCTCCAACTAAATAATCTTGATATTCTTTCAATTTTGCCCAATTACCATTTGCCGCAAATTCTGCTTGCTGTGGCCAAGTTGACGGGTCATGTATCTTGAAGCGATTGCCAGCAGCAGTTAAGATTTTCTTCAAATCTTCTGCTTGACTGTCTGCCACTTTTCGCCATGTATCAATGCCCGCTTCTGTCAAAACTGCAGAAATTTTAGGACCGATACCTTCGATTATTTTCAAATCGTTTTCCTTATATTTTGCAAAAGGATTGACAGCTGGCGTTTCTTCAACCACCGCTTCTTCTGTAGTTTCTTCTACTTCTTCCGTAGAACGACTCCCTAAAACGATTCCTTCAGAAACCTCTTCTGCTTCTACAATCGTTTCTTCTGGACTAAGTTCTACATCTGAAACTTCCATTGCTTCCTCTGGTATTTCGTCCGATGCATCTTCAATAGCAACTGATGTCTCATTTGCCAACATCTCTAGTTCCATTTCCTCCGTAGACATACTTTCTTCTGTCGATGCATCATCTGTAATGATAACATCTGTAGCTTCTTTAATCACAGGAACGGCTGCTACGCGAGCGCGCGCAGTTGTTGTATTTCCACCACGACCTAATAGGCGATTAGCTTGTCCTACCCAATCATCTTTTTCGATACGACCTGGGAAAAACTCAATAGCTTCTGTTACTTCTGTGATTGTTTCTGCATTCAAACTACTTATCTGTTCGTAAGTATAAATGCCGATATTATTTAGCTTCTTTTCCAAAAATGGTCCGACGCCGTTGATAAGTGTCAAATCATCTTTCTTTCCTTCTGTTGCCGCAGGAATGCTTGTTCCGATTAGACCTTTCACGCGTTCTTGTTGCGGTGTCAAAACTATACGCTCCTTCAATGGAGTCGCACCAACTTCTGCTTTAATTACTCTTGGAGCAACAGGAACAGGTTCTTCGCTTATTGGCGCAGGCTCAGACATGATGAGTTTAGTTCCACTCTTCATTTTATCTAAGTCAGCCTTCAACATTTCATTCTCCTCGTCTAATTGATTTAGCTTTTCTTCTAAAGCAACCAAGCGATTCAAAGTAGAGTTGTGGCTATCTTGCATCTCAGAGATTTGCGCTGCAGCTACTTCGTCCACATTTGTATTTCCGACGTCTCTACTTGCGCCTAACTCTTCTTTGTATTCACTACTTTTGGTCTTCAAGCCAATAATCTGATTATTTAAATCATCAATTGTACCTGCATACGATTGAGTAGAAGCATTCAGTTTTTCTACTTCTTCATTTGCATTATATAAATCTGTATGCAATTGGCGTTTTTCAGACTCTAAAATCTCAATACGACTAGCTAAATCTTCTGCTGTCAATTCTGCTTTTTGCAGAGCAGCAGTTTTCAATTCATGTTGCTCTTGCAAAGCAGCTAATTCTGCTTTAGTATTATTGAGTTCGTGGCGTGCTTCTTTTAATTCTTTACGCAATCTACGCTTGATACGTCCCGCAGCTAAAGATGAAATTAAAAATCCCAATAAGAAAGCCAATAGAGTAAATACACCAAAAACGATACTGTCTTGGTTGGTATAATCGGCAAATAAGTCGTTTAAGAAAAAGTTTTTGATTTCTTGAAAATCCATAGTATGAATATTTGGTGGCAGCCGTTTGAAGACTACTTCTGTTTACTGGCAACCAGTATTTTGTATGTTTCTTTGCTCTTACTGACGACGAAATAATAAATCCGCCAAGTTAGTAAGTAGATATATTTTTCACTGTTACTTTAATTACTCCTTTTGCAAGGATAATTTAAAGTTAACGCGACGATTTTTCTGTCGTCCTGCCTCATTATCTGTTCCGTCTGGATTTGAATTGGGTGCTGCATATTGCGTTTTTCCCATCGATACTGTATTTATTGGAGTAGTAATTCCTAATTCTTCAAAATACGCTTTAGCATTTTCAGCACGGCGCATTCCCAAATCCATATTGTGTTCTGCAGTTCCGATACTGTCCGTATGTCCAGTAATAGTTAATAGAAAATCAGAGTTTTCTCCTAAGAATGACTTAACAGAATCAGCGTAAGCAATTAGCTGAAAACCAGGAATAAACTTATCGGAATTCAGTTCGAAATTAGAATCTGAAAAAGTGTTATCTTCAAATCTATACTGAGGAATATCAAAAGTATCTGATGCTTCTTTCGGTAGAATCGTGAATAAAAGAGGACTATTCATTTCTTCATCAGAAGACTCCAATCCACTTGTTTCAATTTGTTTTTGGTCAATGCCACGATTTTCTAAAAGTGACTCAAAGTGAGCAGCACGTGCAATACCAATATTTTCAAAAAAGCTTGATTTTACAGACTTTTCACTTTCCGTAAATCGCCCTGTTAGCATGATTTTTCTATCAGGATTTTCTTCTAAAAAGTCTACGACCTTATCTAAGAATGCTTGATTACTGGCATTCATATCGGGCATAATAGAATTCGGCGCGAAAAGGAATTGCTGGAAAGGACCACAGATAGTCTCTTTACCGTCGAGAAGATATAAATCTTTCGGTCGTTCAGAAAGGGAAATTTGCTCTTCTTGTTCTCCACAATGTCCACGTATTTCGCACACAAAGTACCAACGTCCAAAAATGAAGAGAAGAGCAAAGAGACAAAGTCCTAGCAGAAATGCTCTCATGTATGTTTAGTTTAAAACGGCTGACGGTCAACGGACGCTTCGCTTGATGGCGGACGGACGTTACTTGTTCAGCTCTTTTTTGTAGCTAATATTTTTATTAGCTGTGTGTGTTTTCTAAAATGCAATTATGAAGTCCTCAACTGTTTATTGTTGTACTTTCAAAATTACCCTTAAATGTAGTCAATTCGTACTAAACTTCAAAGAAAAGTATGATTTTGCCTGAAAAAACCAGTGAATTCGAGCAAAAAATGTATTAGTAACGCCCGTCCACCGTCAAGCGAAGTGCCCGTCGGCCGTCCACCGTAGACTTTAATACTCAAATTCAATCTGCTGAAAAGGAAATCCAAATAAGCATTTCTCTTTAATCAAACTGGCAACTTTGACAGGCACGAGGTCTTCCCAGCCTTTTTCATCTTCTTGCAGCATGTATAAAACCTCCTTACTAAAGATGTGGAAAAGGTCAGAGTTGTAATTCTCAACATCAACGATTTGCTTACTGTTTAGAAGGTGTTGATAGAGAAAAGTCACACCTTCGGGGACTGGTAAATTTTCGGTGACCATTAATTCCTCGCTACCTTCTTGTAACGACGGGTATACATAAAACTTAGTATTACGCGTAAATATCTCCCCAAATGCCGCCAATAAACGTCCGTCTAAGTTTTGGTAATATTTCTCATTGATAAGCGTCAAAAGCTGCTGTACACCAATGACCAAACCTATACTCGGGATACGATAATCTGCTAAATAATCAATCAATTTGACGTACTGCTCGCAGTTAGAAATGACAACAGTTTGTCCTAAAGCGCAAAGAATATCTGCACGGTCAAGGAAATCTTTTTCATCGACGCCTTCGGCAGAAGTAGCTAAGCAAAGATTATCCCAAGTGATTTCTGTTAGTAGGGCACATTTACGCGGGTCTACGGTTTCTTCGGCTTTAAACTGTTCCCAACTTTTCTTTATCATATCCAAATTCACAACCGTAGCTGGTCGGAAACTACCACGTACTATCATGGTATGTTTGCGATATAAAAATTCGGAAGCATGAACAGGTTGTTTGTCAGAATTAAACATGACAACATCCGAAAGTCCGTGTTTTATCAACCACAAACAAATCAGACGGTTATCCATATCTTCAAAGTCTGGTCCCGACAGACGCACCATATCAATCTGGATACGACCACGCAAACTATCCATTAATGAAACGATAAGTTCCTCTGGATTTGTGTGATAACGGTAGCAACCGTAAATCATATTTACTCCCAAAATACCTACGGCTTGTTGCTGCAAGTGATTGTCATTATCCAGCATTTTAACGTGGATAACGATATCGTTTGGTTCCGTATCTGGGCTCAATTGAAAACGTAGAGCTAACCAGCCGTCCCCCTTGATAGTTCGGGTATAATTAATGGCTGCAACGGTGTCCGAAAATGCAAAAAGTTTGGCATCAGGACGGTCATTGCGTAAGCGACGCAACATCAAATTGTACTCGTGGTCAAGCATCTTTTTAATGCGAGATTCACAAACATAGCGTCCTTTCACCTCTGGTCCATAAATATCATCCGAGACCAATTTGTCATAAGCAGACATCGTCTTTGCTATCGTCCCTGCGGCAGCACCGACTTGGAAAAAATAACGCGCGACTTCTTGTCCTGCACCGATTTCAGCAAAAGCACCGTAAATGCCTGCGTCTAAGTTAATTTCGAGTGCTTTCTGTTCTGTTTCGAGTAGTTGCCTTGACATTCTTGTTAGTTGATGGTTGACAGTTGATAGTTGTTAGGCAGATATGACTTTGCCTGTTTTGCTATTTATTTGATTTGGCTGCGAAAATACAGACTTTCTATTAAAAATAACAAAACCGAACAAGGTTTCCCCGTTCGGTTTCATTTATGCGGTAGTTTCCAATTTTCTTTGATGGAAATTTTAGAAGTCGTGAGAGACATCAAAGTCATCTAAAACAGCATCCAAAATGGTATCTTCACCTTCGATGTAGCCTTCTTTTAAGTTGTAGCCAAACATCCGACTAAATGTGCTCCAATATCCCGCAGTAAAGCCACCACGTAATTCTTTGATAGAAGAGTGTAGAGGTGTGTTCGTTTCACGCTCAATCATCTTCTGCAACATATAACCTTGAATCTTTGTCAATTTCTTTAATGGCTCTTCAAATTCTTCTTTGAGTTCTTTTTGCAATTTTTTGATATAGCGTTTGCGTTTTCCTTTGTTCATTTCCTGTGTCGCCATTTCAGTTTCACGGAAAATACGAATCGCTTGTTTTGCATAAGGATAGACAATTGGCGCATATCTACGGTAACGTAAGTACGTTTTATAGTCATCTTTATTGGCAAACGTCCGAGGAGATGTAATAGAGATATCATCTAGTTTTGCGACCAAAATAGTATCGCCATTGTCTCCAATCATTTTTACCAGTGTCTCGCCGTCAAATTCAACTTCCCCATATTCCAATGCTGCACCTCCTTGCGCGTTCACCGCAAAAGCAGTAAACATCAAGAGGGTAAAAAGAATTATATTTTTCATCTTGTTTAATTTTAAATCCTTGTTCTGATATGCGGTAAAAATCGCGCCAGAACCGTGTTTGGTTAATAAACGATAAAAACGCTTATTAAATTTTGTTGCTCACTATGAAGACGAAAGAAAAGGGTTTTGGTAATAAGAAGTGTGCTTTTTAAGGAAATATTAACTAAAAACATGTACTAATCGCAAATCTGTCTTTTTTTGGTCCTTGCACTTACGTACAAGGCTGAAGGCTGTCGTGCCGTTGGCACTTAAATGTGTGTTCTGTCATTACTTAAACAGATTTTGAGTGTATAGTTTTTGAACTTCAATCTCTAATGCTCTTTCATCATCTGCCGTAACGTTTACCAAACTATAGCTACTCTTACCCAATAGCGTATTCCAGCGCCATTCACTTTCCTCGATTGTCTTTTGGTTTCCGTTGTCATACCACCAAACTGTTTTTAGAGTTGTACTATCTTTTTCAATCTCCGCAGAAAAAACGGGGATTTCGCCAATTGTCGTTTTGTGAATGTGTTTAAATGTCCAGCCTGCGCCTTCCCAACAATACCGTGGGTCATGCGCCATGCCTAATGAGGAAATAGGAGGTTTCCAATAAACTAAGAGGTGTTCTTTCTCAAATTTTGCAACGCCACTTTCGAGTATACTCTTCTCGTACGTTGGCATTTGTAATTGAGCTAAACGAGGGTCTACTTTCGGTACAGATAATTGACTTATAAATCCATTTCCAAAAACACATAATGCTAAGAGAGAGAGTAGGAGAAGGGATTTTTTAAAGCTAAGCCCATGCTTTAATTCTTTATCGTTCGTTGATATTTCTTTTCCAAAAACATCCACATAATACTTTCCAAGAGCAAATGCAGGAAGTAAAACATACAAAAGAAGCGCAGCCAATCCCATTGCTTCATGCAAGATATTTTCGGGAGCGATATGAAAAATGATAAGAGCCAAAAGGCGACTAAAATTAGCCAATAGTGTAAGCGCTAAAACACCGAAAAGGAAGACACTAACGCTGAAAAAATTCAAGCGTCGGTTTCCTTTTTTCTCGTAATAAGCCAAAATGAATAAACCGAAAACTAGAGCAATACTTATCATTTTCAGACCCGTACATGCTGCATCTACAGAAAATTCTGCTCCGTTTAAAAAGACGGTATTCCCTATTACTTCGGCTGTAAACCCAACAGCGCTCAGGGCTTTACCTGCATAAGCGCCCAGTTCCATACGGATAGGAAAACTCCACACAAATACCAATTGTCTCGTCAAAGGCGCGATAACAAGAAGCATAAACATTGGTAGCCAATTCAATCGAAATCCGAGTATTTCCCACCAAAACAATAGGAGCGTACACACAAAAGTATAATTCAAAATCTTAGATTCTCCGCCGCTGAGCACAACGGATAAAATTGCTAAAAAGAGATAAATCCATTTCTTTTGAGAGATGCCTTCATTTGCGATAAAGGGTAAAAGCAACAAACCCAACCAATCGGTCGGGTGCTGCGGCAAGTACTCTGGCTGGAAGAAAAAGAAAATTCCTGCCAAAAGTATCGTACCTATAAGTCCTAATATTTTTTGGTCCGAAAACTTAGTCATGCCGTTTATACATCCAAAGCATAAAGCCCGTGACCAAGAAAATCAACATCCACTCATGCGGTTCGGGTACGGAACCTGCGGAGTCAAAACCCGCATTTTGCAAACCCGTTTTATTTTTTTCTATTTTGAAACGCTCATAATCTTCCTTCGTCTCCAAAGTCACAAAACTAGAAACAGGACTCAAAACGGTAACTTCAGAAGCAGCTGCAATTAGACTATCTTGTAAAGTCTTACTTTCAAAATAATTCTTACCAATTTCCTGCATCAAATCATTGTAGACAAAAAGACGCATCAAGTGGTCAGGCGTATCAGTACTATTCGCTTTGTCAGTTTTTTCTTCCTGCAAAATCAAATTTGCCTGTTGCAAAACGATATGATTATCATCTTCCAAATCAACTCGAAATATCTGTTCTTTGATTAAAGAAGTCAATTCATCTACGTCTCCTGTTTCCAATTGAATACTCCGCAATTCTCGCAAAGTCTTCATGTAAGGATTCAATTCTTCTCCCAAATGAAAAACTTTAAAACCTTCTTCATTCACTTGCAAAGCAGCATTTAGATTTTTTGAAAAAGGCGTTCTATTCTTTTCCTCAAAATCTCTTTGCCAGGGACGCCAGCTACCTTTATCTCCCAAGTCAGACAGTGTAGGCGTATTTGCTCCGTAAGCCGAAATGACTAAAGATTGCTCA
>CALDUB010000055.1 GCA_937923465.1 uncultured Saprospiraceae bacterium | reverse complement strand
ATCTTCTGAACCATAAACTGTTGCAACGAATCCGTGTTCTACACGCATCGGGCGTATCATTTGAGTGCGGTAAATTTCTCTGCCTCTTTTAATTGAGGTTTCTGTCGCGTTTTTATACAACCAATCTTCTGTTATTTCCATGTTCTGCTTTTTTGTTTGCACTTACCTAGGTATCGGTCACTTCAATCAAATTAAAGATTTAACTTTTAGAAATTAATAAAACCTAAACTAAAATTAGTGCCCGATACCTTATTGTGGCGCAAAAACAGGTATCGGGCACTGATTTTAGTTTATTTTTAGGCTAGACCTTAATGGAATAGCTTTTTTTAAGCAAAGTGACCGATACCGACCTACGTAATTACCTTTATTTTCTTTTTTCGTAAATATAACTGCTTCGGTTTTTAAACCAAAGTTAATTTCAATAAGTTTACTGTTGGAACGGTAAACGGTCGCTACGCTTGACGGTGGACGGGCTGCTCTGGCTTGTTCGGCTTTTGAACAGATAATTATACATGAAAAAAATCTTTTTTATACTTATTTTTCTCCCCTTTTTGATGCTTGCGCAAACATCAGAGACGCCTCTATCATCTCGTGTGGCTAGCTATGATATTCAGGTAACTTTAGATGCCGCAGAAAAGACTTTGACGGCAAATGAAGTACTGCATTGGACAAATCCTTCGCAAGATACTATTCACGAATTGCGCTTTCATGTCTATTTGAATGCCTTTAAAAATAATCAATCGACCTACTTATCAGGTGGCGGTGGCTTCGGTGCTATTGGGGAAGAATACGATACAGAGTGCCTTTGGGGTTGGACGGATATTCAAAAAGTGACGGATGAATATGGGAATGATTTGACAGCAAAAATGGCTTATATTCAGCCAGATGATGATAATAAAGAAGACCAAACCGTTTTACAAGTTCCTCTACAAGAGCCTGTTATGCCAGGTGGCAAGATTGATGTAACTTTAGAATGGAAAGCGAAAATACCGCAAACAATCTCTCGGACGGGTTATGCAAAAGAGTTTTTCTTTTTGGTGCAGTGGTTTCCTAAAGTAGGCGTTTATGAGCCAGCAGGCATGCGTTTTTCGGAGGAAGGAAATTGGAATTGTCATCAATATCATGCGCCAACGGAATACTACAGCGATTTTGGATTATACAATGTAGACATTACGGTACCTTCAGATTTTGAAGTGGGTGCGAGTGGTGTTTTGGTGGATAAAAAAGAAATAGGAGAACAGACGACTCACTCCTATCGCGCTAATGACGTGATTGATTTTGCGTGGACGGCTTCGCCAAAATTTGTGGAATTTAAGGACAAATGGGAGGATGTTAATTTGCGCCTTTTGACTTATGAAGACCGTGCTGTTTTTGCCACGCGTATTTTTGGCGCAACCAAAAACACTTTGGAATATTTAGATGATTTTGTAGGCGAATATCCTTATCAGACTTTGACGGTTGTTGCGCCTCCCTTTTACGGTTTACGGTCGGGGGCAATGGAATATCCGACTTTGGTGACGACCTTTGCGATAAATGGCTTGCCAGACGGAATGTTGAGTACGGAAACGCTGACGATACACGAGACAGTTCACCAATATTTCATGCAGATGTTGGCGACAAATGAGCAGGAAGAAGCTTGGTTAGATGAAGGTTTCACGTCTTATTTTGAGGCAAAAATCATGGATAAATACTATGAGGGCTTTTTCTATGACCCTTATTTCGATATTCGTGTGGGGAGTCAGGAGTTGCGTCGTGGACGTTTTTTTGGCGCGAATAATGTAAAATTACAGCCCCTGTCCGCAACAACTTATAAGACAGAAGGCGGTTCACATCGCGAGATTTCTTATGGAAAAACGGCGGTGATGTTGTGGACTTTAGAAGGTCTCTTAGGAGAAGATATGATGCGCGAAATTATGCAAACTTACTTTGAGCGTTGGAAATTCAAACATCCATGTGGTGATGACTTTATGGAAATCGCAAGAGAGATAATTGAGAAAAATTGTGAAACAGAATATGCCAATAATGTGCTCCACTTTCTATATCAAGCAGTGAATGGAACAGAGGTTTGTGACTACGCGGTGGTTGGTATCAATAATTCCGTAGCCGAACCCAAACGCGGGATTTTCTCAGAAGAGATTTGCATAGGAAATACGGAAAGCGAACAAGGAAAGCTCACAAACAAGGTAACGATTCATCGTCTCGGTGAAATGCAAGTTCCTGTAGAAGTCCTGCTCACATACAAAAGTGGCAAAACTATTTTAGAAAAATGGGACGGACAGTCGCGCGTACAAGTCTTTGAATATCAGACTAATGAAAAAATAATCAAGGCAGAAATCGACCCAGAACGCAAGATTTACATTGATAAAGATTTCATCAACAATAGTCATACAACTCAGCCAGAAGGACAAGGAATCGCCAAAACGACTCGGACCTTTTTTACTTGGTTGCAGAATCTGTTGACGAGTGTCTCTCTTTTAGTATAATAAGGGGTCAGGGGTCAGGTGTCAGGAGTCAGGGGTCAGGCGGTACGCGCTAGGGCAGTCTGACTCCTAACTCCTCGCCCCTGACTCCTAAAAAAATGGTTAAAAAAAGGGGTCAGGTGTCAAGGGTCAAGGGTCAGGCGGTACTCGTCAAGGCTGCCTGACTCCTGACACCTCGCCCCTGACTCCTAAGCAAAACTGACTCCTATACAAAAGACCAAGCCCAATAAATCAAAAGCATCTGTATCGGCAATCGA
>CALDUB010000054.1 GCA_937923465.1 uncultured Saprospiraceae bacterium | reverse complement strand
CTTAGTAACGCGGTAGAAATAGATTCAGAATTTTGGGAAAGAGATTTCGTTCTCAGTTTGGGCTCTGAAAACCGCAGAAGTGTTGATATTTTCAGGCTTTTCAAAGTGCAAAATAGCTTGTCCCGAATACTTTCGGGAAGGACTAAACATCTTGTCAAAATTCTGAATCTATTTTTTTCGCGTTACTAAAGGAGGATTTATCATATAGTTTTTGGATAAATTTACTTTTGTTAACTGGATTTTCACAAATCATTCCAATATATTTTACTTTTCCTATTTTTTCTTATCTTAGTCATAACAAAACAATCAACATATGAAAACCTTCCACGAATCTCAAAAACTTAACAGCTTATTAGCTTGGTTACCGCTCATCGCGGCTTTTTTGTTTATGGTCTACGCCCTTTGGCAACAGTTAGTCATGGGGACTCCAATCGGAAATGCACCTGCACCCAACGCCGTATTGATTGCCTGTACAGCTTTAGTTGTAGGAATAATGATTACTTTAGCAGTGATGGAATTAAAAACGGAGATTACGGCAGAGGGTATATCTGCACGTTTTCTTCCTTTTGGAAAAGCTAAATATTTCTGGTCAGAAGTAGACTATTTTACTATCGAAAATCCTAAAGTAAAAGGTATTGGAGTGAAGTACAATCCAATGACCAAAATGAAATACTTCAATACGAATTTTGGAGATATGCTCATCTTACACTTGAAAGACGGTAAGAAATTTGGCCTTGGAACAAAGAAACCAGCAGAAATGAATGCTTTTCTGAATGAACTATTTTTGGGAGGAGATAAGTCTGATTTATTACAAAACATTCAAGACAATCGGGAGAGAATAGAATTGCGAGAAGAGAGAGACGACCAAAATTTTGTCTAAAAATTAAGGGGTTGAGCATCCAAGAACGCTCAACCCCTTAACTCCCAAACTCACAACCCCTTACGGTGCCTTACACATCTCAGCATACACACGCGCCGCACGAATAATATCATCTTCCGTTTTCTTAAACTCGCCCGTACCTGCTACTTCTGCCAAATCTGCACAATCTGCAAAGTATTTCTGCAATCCTTTATTAAACAACAAGAAAGTCGTACTACTCGTCGAAGTCGGCGCAGCATCACCTGTTTTATGAAAAGCATACTCAACCGATTGGTCACCCAATGCATCGTCATAAGGGTAGTATTTTAAGACCTTAATACTGCCGCCGTCATAAAGCAACTCCATGATTGCTGTTTTGCTTTCAGTGTTACCTTTAGCACCAGGAACAAAGTCCATGACCATAAAATTACGTTCATTCAACGAAAACTCTTTGATGTCCATTGGCGATAAAGCAGCACTTGCTTTACGACCGTCTTGCATATAGTCGAAAGAAACATTTCCTTGAGGACCAAACTTCAATTCTTCTCCGTCAGCCGCAGTTACCATGAAATCACCAGGAACTTTATCTCCATTTTTATCAACAATAAATCCAGTCAAAGCAGTAGCTGCCGCGCCGCCGCCGCCAGCACCACCTTCTTCCACTACATCTAATCCACCAAATGCTGCCATACCTGGAGCTGTCGCATTTGACAAGTTAAAAGAAGGGTGACGAGAAGTTGTATTGTTAATATCAAACAATTTTTTTGTTGCATCAATCCCTCTGATAAGAGTTTTTCCACGCCCTGGTTTGTAGTCGATTTCGATACATTCGTTAGCGTACTTACGAGCCTCATCTAATTCATCTAACCAGTAAAAAATAGTAGCTAAATTATAGACACAAGTACTGCGAACTTTACGTTCTTTCTTGTCTGCAGCTGACCATTTGTTTTTTTCTGCCATGTAAAATTCAAGAGCTGGACGTACCGCTTCTTTTACTTTGTCTGGCTTTTCGTCTGCTCTCATTAATGCGAATGCTGCTTTAGTTGTCTCGTAAGCAGACATGAACTCCTCTGTTCCGTCGTCTTTTTTGCCAAGCATCTCTATTTGAGCAGTCCGTTTTTTTACAGAATAACCATATAACGAACGAATTGTACCCGAGGCACTAGAGAAACCGTCTTTTACAGCTTTCTTGTATTTTGGTGTAATGACGCCGTCACGAGAATTTCTCCAACTGTTTGACAATGCTGTTGCAGAAGTAGCACCGTCTCCCCATGTGAAAGTTTTTATCTCATTCATAGAGCCCGAAGTAATAACATTACCCTGATAGTCTTCTACTTTGTAACGAACAGGCACTCGGTACGAAACTTCTTTTTTGTATCGCGTTACCTTAGTCTTAGTTTTGTCCTTGTTTGTTATTGTTTTTTGGTAAGATTTCGTTTCGGCAGCAGTTGTCACAGGATAGCCGACATAACAAGAAATACGGAAATGACCACCTTGTCCTACGCGTTTAAATCCACCTAGCGAAAAGTAGCTCTCTGCCATTTGGTTGCGGTCATATCCTAAGTTTTCTAAGCCATAGTCGCTACCATAGACAACAGAAGAGTAAGTCGTGAAAGTCGGGTCTAAAGGATTAGAAGGAAGCCTAGTAAATTCAAAGGAGATTCGTTCGTCTTTAATTTTTTGTGCAGATAAATCTTGTGTAAAAATAAATGAAATCGCTACAAGTAGCGTTAAAAATTTAGTCATCGTTAATTGTTTTGCTGCCCTATTTGGGTAGATGAATTTATGAGTATTGAGTTATAGCACAACACAAAAGAGCCTGAAAGACTTATGCCTTTCATGTTGTCGGTTTAATTTTCAAAAAAATGCGTGGTGAAAAAGAATTCTGCAAGTTTGAATAAACTAGTCAGTGTGTAGAGAGTGTTGATTTATGCAGAATAAGACATTGTGTTTTCGGAAGGGAAAAAATCAAACTTGATAATTTCGTTATGCAAAACTAAGAAAATTTTTCAAAATTATTAAATCTCATTATAAAAAATCATTTCCTGACGCTTTGTTATCAATCTTTAAAATTTCTCGACAAAATCCTGACACCTCAAAATCGCCCTTTTCAAGATTTTACTGCATCTTTGCCCCGATGACTATTTTAAAAGAAATATATTGGCTTTTACAAAAAGAAATTGTGCTCGAATGGCGGCAGAAATACGCGATTAGTGGTATTTTGTTGTATGTGTTATCCACAGTTTTTATTGTTTTCATTGCTTCTGTTAACCCTAAACGGGAGGTATGGAATTCTCTTTTTTGGATAATTGTTCTTTTTGCTTCTGTAAATGCAGTGACTAAAAGCTTTGTCCAAGAGAATGGAAATCGACAATTGTACTATTATTCTTTGGTCAATCCTATTGCGATATTACTGTCAAAAGTGATTTACAACACACTTTTATTGTTGCTTTTGAGTTTTCTATCTTGGGCAGCCTTTAGTTTCGTATCAGGAGACCAAGTAAAAGATACGGGACAATTTTTTGCCGCTTTATTTCTGGGTAGTACAGGATTTTCCGTGACCTTTACCTTTATTAGTGCCATCGCCTCTAAAGCGAAAAATAGTGCAACACTCATGGCGATACTCGGATTTCCACTAATTATCCCAGTACTTTTGTCATTATTAAAAATATCAGCGAACGCATTGCGCCTGATGAATGATACAAATGTAGCAGCAGATATGTGGACTTTAGTTGCCATTGATTTTGCCTTATTAGGAATGGGGATATTGTTGTTTCCTTTCTTGTGGAGAGACTAAAAGAAACGGTGGACGGTAGACGGACGCTACGCTTGACGGCGGACGGCGAGCAAAATGAGTTATAGACATAACTTTACAACCCTACAACCTTTACAACCTTTAAAGACATGAAAGAAAACTGGTGGAAAGCCCTCGGCGTTATTATTATCATCTACACCTTCATCGCAGGTTTGGGTGCGCCCTTAAAGCATGGAATTAGTGGAGTTAATCCAAGTTCTGCACAAACTGGAAAGTTGTTGGATTTAGATGTTGTTGGATACAATTCTCACTACACGGTAGGAGATGAGACGATGCGTGCGTGGTTGCGTATGGATTTGGCAAATAGTGTGGACACCGAAGAATTTCTTATTCAAGCGGATAAAATAGAAGTGAAAGACGAACGTAATGCACAATTACAATTTCGCATTCCTGCTTACTTACCGACAACTGATAAAGTAAAAGATTTTACGCTCATTGTTGACAATGAAGCTAATGGTCCTGCAGTTATTCCTCAAGCCGTTTTCGTCACACAAGACAGTATAAATCCTGCCGCAGCCAAAGCTTTTCCTTCTGCGACTTTAGACGGAGTTCACAACGAATGGCGTTTTGCTTTTCCTTATCGTACCATTCTTTACGAAACAATCAGAAACACATATTTTCACGTTGCATTATGGTTTGCAATGTTGTTTTTATTCATGCGTGGTATTTGGTTTAGTGGGCGTTACCTTTTCATGGGATATGACCCTGTTGATGATGCTAAGGCAATGTCCTTTACCGCCGTAGGACTGCTAATGGGCATGTTAGGTCTAATAACGGGAGCTATTTGGGCAACTTACACCTGGGGAGAACCTTGGAGTAACGATGTCAAACAAATCACAACAGCAATTGCCTTGCTTATTTATTTAGCTTATTTCGTACTAAGAGACGCTTTTGAAGATGAAGAAAGACGTGGACGTGTTTCTGCTGTGTTTTCCGTATTTGCTTTTGTAGCTTTACTCGCTTTGATATATGTAGTACCGCGTTTGACTGCCAGTTTGCACCCTGGAAATGGTGGAAATCCAGCTTTAGGTTCTGATGACTTAGATAATACGATGCGTATGGTGTTTTATCCTTGCATTATTGGCTGGTGTTTGATAGGAGCTTGGATGGCTAATATTATGTGGCGCACACGCGCTTTGGAGATAAAAGCATTGGATGATGAGTAGTTTATTCTTTGATTATTTCGAGAGAAATAAGAACTAATAATGTAATAACGAGCAATCTTTTTTACGAAATCCAAAGCAAAAACGCTAAAAACTTTTGTAGTCTCAAAAAAAATAAAGACTTTCGCCATGATGAAAAAAATGAAAACTTTCATTCCTACTCTGACAGCCTTATTATTGCTGTTATCGACACCAATTTTTGCTCAAACGCAAGAGCCTGACTTTATGCGCTCTTTAGGCAAGATTTATGTTGTTATTGCAGTGATTATTGCTATTTTTATTGGGATTGTAATTTTCCTAATTTTCTTAGATAGAAGACTAACCAAGTTAGAAAGAGATACTTCTGAATAAACTAGACTACTATTTATCAGCTATCTCAAATTCAAATAAAGCCGAATGTCTTAGTATGAAGACTACTCCTAATCGTAGTTATTCACAATTTGACATTAAAATTTAAAATTTATATGTCTGACCCGAAGTTCAATGTATCGTTTTACGATTCGGTACAAAATTTTTTCGAACGTGCTGCACCACATACGGGATTGCACCGCGGATTATTAGAACAAATTAAAGCGTGTAATGCCGTTTACCAAATCCGTTTTCCTGTTCAAATAGGAAATGAATACAAGGTAATCGAAGCATACCGTGTTCAGCACTCTCACCACCGTCTACCAACCAAAGGAGGTATTCGTTTCTCAAATCACGTAAACCAAGAAGAAGTGATGGCATTGGCGACTTTGATGTCGTACAAATGTGCTATCGTTGATGTCCCATTTGGTGGCGCAAAAGGTGGAGTGAAAATCAACCCTTGGGAATATAAAGAAAAGGAATTAGAGAAAATTACACGTCGTTATACTACAGAGTTAGTACGTCGTAATTTTATCGGTCCTGCGATTGACGTACCTGCTCCTGATTATGGAACTGGACCACGTGAAATGGCTTGGATTTACGATACATACCGTGCTTTCAATGAAGGTGATATCGATGCAGCAGGTTGTGTAACAGGTAAGCCTGTTAACTTGAATGGTATTCAAGGTCGTACAGAAGCGACAGGTCGTGGAGTATTCTACGGTTTGCGTGAAGCTTGTAACAACAAGACCGATATGAAAAAATTGGGCTTGGCAGTAGGTATTGGAGGTAAAACAATGGTTATCCAAGGTTTGGGTAATGTAGGGTCTTATACAGGTACTATCTCTCAGGACGAAGGCGGGGTAAAAATCGTTGGAGTAGGAGAGGCAGAAGGTGCACTTTACAATGCAAACGGAATTGATATTCACAAGTTGTTAAAACACCGTGCTGATACAGGTTCTATTCTTGGTTTTGGCGAAGGATGCACAGAGTATGACAAATCAGAACGTAATGCTTGTTTAGAATTTGAATGTGATATTTTAGTGCCAGCGGCATTAGAAAATCAATTAACAGGTTCAAATGCTAAGAATATCAAAGCAAAAATCATCGGAGAAGCGGCAAATGGTCCAATTACTTCTGATGGTGAAAAGATTTTGTTAGATAGAGGCGCTTTAATCGTTCCAGATTTATTCTTGAATGCAGGAGGTGTAACTGTTTCTTACTTTGAGTGGTTGAAAAATTTATCTCACATGCGTTTTGGTCGTATGGAGAAGCGTTTTGACCAGCAGACATACAATCGTTTGATTGATATGGTAGAAGAAAAAACGGGTAAAACTGTCGGTGACAAAGAACGTATGTTCGTGGCGCGTGGTGCTGACGAGGTAGATTTAGTACGTTCTGGTTTGGAAGAAACGATGATTGGTGCTTACCAACAAATTCGTGAAATCCAAGGTCGCAAGCGTAATGTGAAAGACTTACGTACAGCTGCTTTTGTAAGTGCCATCCAAAAAATGGGTAGTGATTACGAAAAAATGGGTGTTTTCCCATAACGATATCTCGAAACTCTCGTTTCGGAAACCAAAATGTAAAAAGCGCATCCAAATTAGTTTTTGGATGCGCTTTTTTATGGATTAATCTATCCAGAGAATTTATGGTTCTCTTAGTATAATGGTCTAACTTATTGAATTTGTTTTACTTAAAGGTTAACGTCTTCTCCCTCCCGAATACTCCATAGCTTCTCCTTTTCCAAATCCATAACTAAAACCAAGCGTAATAAACCGACCACGCTGACTAAAGCGATAAACTTCAAATGTTGGCTGACTCGTAAAACTCTCCCGAATACGCGAAGCAAATACATCGCGTACACTAAAGTTAATCACAGCTTTTCCTTTCAATATTTTCTTACGCAAACCTAAGTCTGCAAATAAATTATCAGAAACAGTTCCTTGTACCGTCTGATAGCTAGATTGGTAGCGACCTGTGATTTCAAAGTCAATTTGAGCTGGTAATTTGAATTTTGTAGTCAACTTACCAGACCATTGATTATTGATGAAGTCGAAAGACTGACCTTCAAATTCCCCCTTACGGTCAAAGTAGTTAAAGTTGAAATCACCCGTGACAGAAAACCATTTTTGTGGACTGTACTTACCATTAAGCTCAACACCCGTAGCGCCATTTGTACCAATATTCAAAGGGAAAGATGTCGCAACATTATCTTCGAATGTCACCACTCTTTCTACCTGTTCTGTTGTATAGCGGTGGTAAATATTAAGATTAAAAGAGGCTTTATCAAAAGTATAAATCGTACCAATCTCGTAAGAGTCGGTATATTCAGGCTGTAGGTCAGGATTACCTTGACGGATACTGAAATTATTACGGATATTAAAGAATGGATTTAAACTCCACATCCGTGGGCGATAAATACGACGAGAATAACCCGCCTGCATAGAAAATCTATCTGAAAATTTATAAGAACCATGTGCACTCGGGAAAAGGTCTGTAAAATTCTGACTGTTCGGTTCTCCTGTATTGACCAAGAAAGTACTGAGGTCTGTATTTTCAATTCGTAAACCTACTTTCAATCCCCATTTTTCTGCTTCGTATGCGCCCGTTCCATATACGCCGAGGACTTTTTGATTGTACTCAAAAATGTTGGTTAGATTCACATTTTGAATAACTTCACCGTCAATAATATCATTAACTTCGTAGTCATTACTAACATCGTTGAGGAAATATTGAGCTCCAGTTTCAATAGAAAATTGCTTATTGAATGGATGTGTGTAATCTAACTTTAAAGTTGTACGTGCCTCTTTAAACTCAGTACGTGTATCCTGATTACCTTGAGTCTCATTACCCAATTTATTGTCATTTTCAAAAACAGAACTTTGGGCTTTTCCAAAGAAATTACCAATTGCACTAAAAAGCAAACTGCGGTCTTTGTTTCCTTCAAAATCCTTTTTGTATTGTAGCTCGTATTGGTACTTAGGGTTCAGTGCTTCTGTCACTTCTTTCCTAGACCATTCCGAAACAATAGTTCCTGCCTCATCTTCAATTCTAAAATCAGTAAAAGAAGGCTGGTCTTCAACTTCATAAGCAAAGCTACCAGATAGTGTCAATACATTGTACTTGTTGATGTGGTAATCCGTTCCTAATATCAGGTTGTAAAAAAACTCATTACGATATTCTTCCCCTTCACTAATGACTGAATTTTTTGTCACGAGGTCACGGTTAATATTTTGTTGGTCACTCGGTAATTCTCGATAACCTGCACCTAACTGAGTAAACAAATTGAATTTTTCCGTACGACGATTTAAACTCAAGCCTATGCTGTGATTATGAGGAACACCAGTATTAAAAGATACCGAGCCATTTATTCCCTTGCGCTCTTCCTTTTTGATGACGATATTGATAATACCAGATGTACCTTCAGCATCATACTTAGCACCAGGATTAGTAATGACTTCGATTTTTTCAATCATTTCTGCCGTAATCGAACCCAATGCATTGCCCTCTTCACTTGCTAAAACGGAAGGTTTTCCGTTAATTAAAACTTGCACGCCGCCAGCGCCACGTAAAGTGATTTCACCTTCGATATTTACATTGACCGAAGGGACATTATTGAGTAACTCTAAAGCACTCGCACCCGTGCTACTCAGGTCCTTACCTACATTAAAGACACGTTTGTCTAGTTTGAATTCTGTGCTTGATTTCTCTGCACGAACGACGATTTCGTCCAAGGTTTCACTATCTTCAGATAATGAAATTGTGCCCAAGTCGGCTTTACCTTTTTCAATTGATACATCTTCAATTGTCTTTTCTACAAAGCCAATAAAGCTAATCGTGAGTTTAAAATCTGGAGTAGGGGACTGGACCGAAAATTTTCCTTCCATATCAGTCGTTACACCCGAAATTACTTCATCATTGGTAGTATTGGTTACCATGACAGTCGCAAACTCGACGGGCTGTTTGCTGCTTTTATCGACAACGGTACCCATTATTTGGATACCTTTAGTTTGAGCGAGTAGACTATTTGAGAAAATGTTAAGTAGTAAAAATAGAAGGAAAATAGTATAATTTCTTTTCATGTCGAGTCAGTTGGTTAACGAGTGATTTTCAATACTCAATGAAACGGATGACGAGACTAAAGGATTAGAAAAATAGTTTTATTAAGTTGTTATTAACAGAAATAATCTATTTTTGCTTTAAATCCTCAATTTTATGGCTGGAAAATATAATTTTTTGAATCGGGTAATTGAAATCTTAATCGTGATATTTGGCGCATTCATTGCCTTTGGTTTAAATACCTGCAATGAAAACCGACAAGACCGCCAACGAACAAAAATGTACTTGGAGGGTATTAAAGAAGAGTTGCTAGAGAATCAAAAGGAACTAACGGAAAAACTAGAATATCACAATGATATTTTAGACAGTTTACGGGTTAATCCTCTTGATACAAGATTGGTTTTAAGTCCTGCTTTTGTGAATAACGTATCTTGGAAACTATCTGAAAATGAGGTTTTTAAAGCACATATAGAGCCTGATTTGTTTCGCACCTTAGCAATAACTTATAACTTACACGAATCATTAAAGAGGCAAAATCATTCAGTGATTAAGCTCATGGATGAATTGAATGTTATGGGACCATTATATGAAATCAATCTTCCACGTGACATTTCAGAAGAAGAGGCAAAGCAATATATGACAGAGATGAAAAAAGGCTGGCAACCCATTTTTGAAACATGGACATTTATAGAGCGAGAATATTTGGCTTCGATGGAACGGTCTCTGAAGATGATAGAAGAGAATGAATAGCATAAAGATAACTTTACAATCACACAACTTTATAACCTTACAACTTGAAATTAACAACAATTTTATCTGGCTATTTTAAACTCGATGGTGGCGCTATGTTTGGCGTAGTTCCTCAGACCCTTTGGCAACGTGTCAATCCACCTGACGCTAAGAATCTGTGCACATGGGCAGCTCGTCTACTCTTAATTGAGACAGGTGACCGCAAGATATTAGTAGATACAGGAATGGGGGACAAACAAGACGCAAAATTCCGTTCTCACTTCGAACCACATGGCGAAGAGACGATGACAGGAGAGTTGTTGAAAAGTATGATATTGCCAGAAGAAATCACAGATGTTTTTTTGACGCATTTGCACTTTGACCATGTTGGAGGAGCCGTGAAATATGATGAATTGGGCAATTTAGTACCAACATTTCCGAATGCGACTTACTGGACAAATGAAAAGCATTGGCAACACGCTATAGAGCCCAATATGAAAGAAAAAGCATCTTTCTTAAAAGAAAATTTTGTTCCTCTCCAAAAAGAAGGTCGTCTGAAAATGATTGATAATCAGCAGGATAGAGTAGAGTGGTTGCCAGGTATAAGTGTACGTTTTGCACATGGACATACGGAATCTCTCATGGCTTTGGAAATACAACTAGAGGATAAGAAGTTAATCTACGGTGCTGATTTGATGCCCGCATCTTACTATATTTCATTGCCTTGGGTCATGTCTTATGACATTCGCCCGTTGGTAAGTTTAGAAGAAAAATCAATATTATTGACAGAAACAGTCGATAACGGCGATATTCTCTTTTTTGAGCATGACCCACGAGTTGAATGTGGTACATTAAAGCGCAATGAGAAGGGGAGAATTGTCTTAGACAAGTCCTTAACATTGGAAGAGGCTTTGAAATAA
>CALDUB010000053.1 GCA_937923465.1 uncultured Saprospiraceae bacterium | reverse complement strand
GGTAGAACATCTCTCAACCGTGTCTGCCTCTTCTAAAAAACGAGGGACAAATCAAACAAAATTCGAATGTGGGTCTAAGATAGTGCTTTTGGATTGGGGGAGCTAATTGATTGATTTGCTGAGAAATAGGCCTCTAGTTCCTATCTTTATAAGGTCGCTCATCCAAGCGCCTGCACGTACATGACCTCAGGCAATGAATCTGCTTAATCGAGGTGAAAACGAGATGGGCAAATGCTCCTGTTTGATGGATTTTCTGTTTGGTGAACTCAACGGGATGGGCTACCTTTAAGAAGAAAACAGGAAGAGGTCCACAGGAAAGGTGTGGATATGAGAGAGTTATGATGCAAGGCAGAACCGACTTTAAAACATAAAAGAATATGACGAAATCAGCACACTTTAAAGTTGACCCAAAACTAGCAGAATTACTAGGCGAAACATATCGCTCAGTCGAAGAAGCTACAAAGGAATTAATTGACAACGCCTATGATGCTGATTCTGAAAATGTCAAAATCCAACTACCAGACGAGTTGAGACCTGACCCAAGAATTATAATTGAAGATGATGGTTCAGGAATGAAAGAAAACGAAGTCCGTAACGAATACTTAAATATTGCAAATAGCAGAACTTCTCGGAAAGGAAATATAACTTTTTCAAAAAAGAGAAAAGTTAAAGGACGAAAAGGAATCGGAAAGTTTTCAGGTTTAATGGTTGCAAGTCAAATGACAATTGAAACTTTTGCTAGCGGTAAAATGACTTCCTTAACAATAAATAAAGACGATTTAGCGAAAGCAGGCTATGACTTGGAAAAAGTGCCACTACCAATTAGTATAACAGATTGTGATAAATCAAAACACGGAACTAAAATAACGCTTGAAGGAATTAATCAAAATTTTAGTTTCCCAAATCCAGATAGGCTAAAGGAAATTTTAATACGAGACTATGGTCGAGAAATGGATTTTGACATAACAATAAATGGCGAAAATATCGGTGTGCTAGACCTGCAAGGAAAATCATACTCGGAGAGAATAGAATTACCAAATGGAAAAATGGCTACATTAAATTATACAGTTACCGAAAAGCCAATAAAACAAGCAGGTATAGCGATTAGAGTAAATAATAAAATAATCGGTAGACCTCAAAACTTTCTTTCAGATGATGAAATAATACCTAAAAAGCTACAAAGTAGAGTTTATGGAGAGATTATTTGTGATGATTTAGAAGATGATTTAACAGCTGATTTTGGTGCAGTAATAGACAACAGCAAATTATACCAAAAACTGACAGCAAGCACCACCGAACAATTACGCAAGTCGGTTGACGAAGTTTTTGTCACTGATATGAGGATGGCCAAAGCCCGCTATCAAAGAAAAATCAACAAAGAATTAGAGAAATTACCTGATTTTAAACAACCTTTCGCCAAAAAAGCACTTTACAAAGTTCTTGAGAAATTTTATGGAGAAACCGAAGAAAGAATAAATACAGTAATTTCTGTAATGGTATCCGCAATGGAAAAAGACCATTATTGGGATATTGTTCAAAATATAGAGGATACAAGAACAGGAGATGTTGAAAAATTTGCAGAGGCACTTTCCGAGTTTGGTTTTTTAGAAATGAGCATAATTTCTAGTCAAGCAATTAATAGATTAAGATTTCTAGACGAACTGAATATATTAATTGAAAATCCTAAAACCCTTGAATCAACAATCCACAAAGCCTTTGAGAAAAACACTTGGCTTTTTGGAGATGATTATTCTGTGATTTTTTCAGACCAAGGATTAAAAACCTCAATCGAGAAAGTAATTAATAAAACGTATAAAGGGGAAAAACCAGATGACAGACCAGATATACTTTTTGGTAGAAATATTACTAGGTCATTAATTCTAATAGAATTTAAAAGACCAAGTTTTACATTAAACCGAGATACTGAATCTCAAGCATTAAAATATCGAGATGAACTCAACGTATATTTTCACAATCAAAAAATTGAAATTATACTTTTAGGAGGTAAGGTAAAAGGGTTAATAAGCTCTCATAATGAACGAGGAGATGTTTTATATAGAACTTATGTAGATCTAATAAGTGTTGCTCGACAGAAATTAATTTGGCTTATAGATGAACTAAAAAAAGAGTAAAGCCCAGCATGCAATAACGGCTATAAGCAATTGGGGTTTAAGTGCTTATCCGAAAATTAAAACATAAAACTAAGGTCAATGCTAAATTGAAAAATAAGAGCAAAAAATCCCCAACTGCTCATAGCCAAACCGTTATCGGCAAGAAATATATGAACAGAAACTACATACCAGAATCTAAGTACCGCCGAATAATGAAAGAAGAGCCAAACTTCTCCTCATTAACAGCTGAAATAGAAATTATAGAAGCCAAATGGGCATCTGTGAAGCCTTTAAGTGACTTGAAAGAACTTAGATTATATAATAATTCAAGGTCGGCAGTGGCAGTCTTTATAACTACCAATCAGCCATGTTACAAAAAGACTATAGATTATATTCCAGAAACAAAAATACACTCTTCAGAATCAATACAGATTAGGGAAAAGGGTTATTATAAATTCTTTGACATAACGATACAGATTGAACCAAATGACAGAGACTGTATTTCGATATCTACTTCAGATGATAAAGTAAATATGCTTCGAAAGTTAAATGAAGAATTCAATCAAATAGAAAATTTGGAATTCGACATGGCAAATTTGAGAACGGAAGAAATTATTGTGAATATTTGTCACGATATTGCTAGAGAAATCAAATTAGAGCCCTGCAATATTCAAATTCAAAAATTATTAAGTCACTTTGTTGATTCAAAACCAATTCATATTTATAATGCAGTAATCAAGCTGTTTTCTCAAATAGTCGATCTACCAATGGAAACCATAAAATCTAAATTGGAGTCGAAACTCACGTCTTACAAATTTCTATATTCCGAAATGAATCCTCACATAATTGAATTCTTAAAATCTGATGGAACTCAAGACCATGATGGAATGAGAATGGTTTGGTACAATAAGGAAATCAATCCAATTGCAAAAAATGTTCTTACAATTATGTCGAACTCCAAAAGAGCAAGAGAACTCGAAGAAATATTATGTCTAACTCAAGAATCAACAATTGCAACAATGTGCAGTCCAATTTATAGGGATGCTATTGTGTTTAAAACATCGAATAACAAGATTTTGGGATTTCTTAACATATGTTTTGAATGCAACAAAATTGAAAGCCATAATAGAACCGAGATGCCAGTAACAAAGGAATTAATTAATAAATTACAAGGAATAGTGAATCCACTCGGTAATAAGTGATAAGAGATCAGACTTACTATCGCTGCGTTCGCTCCATATCACAGAACCGTAAGCCTACCTATTTCTACATTTCCAACAGTTTCGTCAGAATACCTAACACCAACCTACAACAGCACCAACTCTGACATCACTTTTGGCGGGTTTTGGCGAAAGCTAAAAAAATACCAAAGCCCCTCCCCTAGCCTACTACTTTCGAATAGCAATCAACTGGTTTTGGCGAAAGCAGAAAAACGAAGCACCTAGAAGCATCCTTGAACTACACATGCAAGGACCAAAAGACCAGCGCCATACTCCACATGGCACATACAGATACCCCTTCCAAAGGCGTTAGAAAGCTTGAGCGCGTACCTCCAATGCAGGAGTAGCTGGGGATCTTCACGGCTCACAGACCCACATGCAAGCAGAAAAATTGCACGTCTGTTAAACTTCTCTCGTGGCTTTACGTCTAACACCTTCAACCACCGCCTAACATGAAGCTAACCTCACTCCTGCTCCTTGGAGCGTGCTTTACTGTATGCACACCGAACCTCTTCGCCCAAACAACGAGCGTGCAGTTCGGACCGGATAGTTTCGTGGAAATTGCCGAAGGATTGAATGGATTCAATGCGAATTTGGACGCTGGAGATAGGTTTAGCCGCGATCATGACCAAGCAGGCGACATAAACGGGGACGGCATTATTGATCTCGTGATAGGTGCGCGATCGGATGACGATGGCGCGACAGATGCAGGAGCCGTTTATATCGTGTTCATGAACAACGACGGTACCGTGCAGTCGAATCAAAAGATTTCTGCACTCGAAGGAGGCTTTGACGAGACGTTGTTGCAAAGCAATTTTTTCGGTTACGGAGTGGCAGGTATTGGAGATTATGATGCGGATGGCATACCAGATATTGCCGTCTCCGCTCCCTCGACCAATAATGCAGGGCTATACATTATACACCTCAACCGCGATGGTACGGTCAAGGACTTTGTCAAGAATTCAAGCATTACTGCTCAAGGTCTTTCGGCCATTGGAGATCTGAATAATGACGGTCGCATTGATCTGGCCGCAGGTGATCCCAACGCAGATTTTGGAGGAACTAATAGAGGCGCAGTCAGTCTCTTATTTCTAAACGGCGCCTCTCGGGTCATGCCCAATCAAACGGTAACCATCGCAACAGGAATGGGCGGTTTTGGGACTGGATTGGAAGATGAAGATCGCTTTGGCGGTAGAGCTTCTGCCATGCTTGGCGACTTAGACAATGACGGTACCAAGGAGCTGGCCGTCGGTGCGTTTATGTCAGATGGTGGCAAAGGCGCTATCTGGATTTTATCCCTAGACAGCACTACGTACAATGTGGTTTCCAAGGTCAAAATTACCGAGGGACAAGGTGGTTTTACCGACACGCTCACTACGAGTATAAATCCGAATGGAAGTGCAGGCGCGAACCTCGGACATGCCATGTGTAGTGTCGGTGATCTTAACGGCGACGGCAATCCTGACTTGATGACGGGTGCCAATCAACAAAGCGAGGGATGGGGATATATCCTCTACCTCAATGAAGATAAGACGGTGAAAACCTTTACGCGCATCAACAATACTGACGGTGGTTTTGGCTTGACCTTAGACCCTGAAGAACGATTCTCAAGGTCCATCTCATTTATCGGCGACTTGCGTGGCGATGGTACGATTGCCGTAAATTATGGTGGCGGCGCTGGAAGTACGGGCATTCTGTACCTCTTGTTTCTCAAGCCATGCAACTTCGTAGAACAAGCAGGTTTCCAGCGTTGGGCGGGAGGCAATGTCCTTTTCTCGAACTGGAGTCACCCGAATCAAATACTCACCGGCGATTCGCTCACGTTCGAACAATGCAGCTTCAAAGCGTTCGAAACTGATGCGCCTTTCGTTACATATAATTTTAATGATGGAAGGTGCATTTGTATGGATTCTACGGCGACATTATCAGCGAGTACAGAGTTAAGCACAGCATTTATTAATAATTGCGCTGAGAATACAATTATTACGAGTGTCAATGATTTGGATATTAAAAATCAGCCTACCGTTTATCCAAACCCAACAAGTTCAATTTTAAATCTAGAATTTAAGCAAGCTACCTTTTCTAAGGACGATCATTTCATGCTCTTCTCCGCTATCGGCACGCAGCTCTTCAGTGAAGGCATACAGTCCGCACAGACCACAGTAGATCTTAGCGGCTATCCTGCGGGAATGTATTTCTTAGTTTCTTCGATTGGTGGTGTAGTGAATACGGTGCGGGTTGTGAAGGAATAGGTAAAGACATACGTTTTTCTATTTATAAGATTTGGGCTTTCGCCAAAACTTATCCTACGCTGGATTCTTTTTAAGATCAACATTCATGGACAGCATTGTACCAGCGATCACGTAACGCACACTGAAGCCGCACCGCGGCGTCTAATTGTTGCCTTGGGTTTACCCGTGGCGTCTAACCGTAGCTATAGTTTTACCCGTGGCGTCGTTTACCCGCAGCATCTAATCGTACCTTCACCTCAAATCAAACACCCCGCGACCACGTGCCCCAAAACCTTCTGCTGCTTACACCTCCCTTTACACAGCTCAATACGCCCTACCCAGCGACGGCGTACATCAA
>CALDUB010000052.1 GCA_937923465.1 uncultured Saprospiraceae bacterium | reverse complement strand
TAATTTCCATTCTTCCTCATTCACCTCTGGAAAAAACACATCCCCGTCTACCTTTAAATCAACTTGAGTTAGATAAATTCTATCCCAATATTTTTGGCTTTGCTCATAAATCTGACCACCTCCGATAATAAAAACCTCATGTTCTCCATTGCGTAATGCTGCTTCTAAAGCCTCTTCGATAGAATGAGCGACGACGCAATTACTCACCGTAAAATATGGGTCGCGAGAAAGAACTACATTGGTTCTTTTCGGCAATGGTCTACCAATGGAGTAATAGCAATTCTTACCCATTATGATATGATGATTCAAAGTTCTCTTTTTGAAATACTTCAAATCTGCTGGTAAATACCAGGGTATATCATTGTCTTTTCCAATGACGTTATTTTCGGCAACTGCCACTATTGTTGAAACTATCATTTTTTTATTTAGATGTTAGATGTTAGACTTTAGATGTTAGACTCTTTTTACATATTGAATAATACTCTTTTCCAGAGTCTAAAATCTAATATATCTAGTCTAAAGTCTTATCAGATTATAACCAGATAAAATTGTCTTTGTTTTCTCAAAGTCTTGAGTAATTCCTAAAATAAATCCGCCGCCACCTGCACCGCACAATTTCAATTTGTAATCATGGCTTTCTAAACCATATCTCCACATTTTTTTAAACTCAGCAGGTATCATTTCTGAAAAATATTCTTCTTGAATTACGCTGATATTATGAATGGAATGAAAGAGTTCACGTCCATCTCCTTTTGCGTAGTTTTGGATAGCTTTGTTACTTTCGGGAAAAAGATATTTTGTCAGAAATGATTCGTATTGTGTTTCTTCCCACTTCTTGAGGTAGATTTTTACGAAAGGACTGGTACTACGTGAGATTTTTGTGTCTAATAAGAACAAACTTGCATATTGTAAAGGCAAACAGGAAATCGTTTGCATTTTTTCTTTACTCTCCAACCAAATCGGCTGCTGAACAGAGCAGATAAGGGGGTCTATTCCTGAACTCATTCCGTGGAAAAAGCTTTCCATTTGAGCAAAAAGTTCCTTTAAAAAACTTAATGATTGTTCTTTTTTATCAATAACATATCGTTCATAGACAGCTGCGGTCACAGAACCAGAACTCCCTAATCCATACCCCGTTGGGATAATAGAATCAAAATAAAGTCCTTTTGATAAGTCTTCATGAAATCGTTGAGTATCGAACTGAATAGGAAGATTTTGCTTGGCTAAAAAGTCTGCAAATTGAGCTAAGTCCATTTGCTTTTTCTGAAAATCTTCTTCTTTCTTTGCGTACTTCCATTCTCCTCCAAAATGAGGAAATGGTATCACCAATGCTTGTGCGCCTTTGATAATAATATGCTCGCCGAAAAGAAGAATTTTTGCAGGTATCATTGCCGCAAAAGTAAGTAATTTTTACTGCGAAGCCATCGCAATTGTTGCCATACTCACTTTTGCACCTCGAATTTCTGATAAACGATTGCCACAAACCTCCATTGTCGCGCCAGTAGTCAAGACATCATCTACCAAAAGAATATGTTTCCCTCTCAAAATACTCTCGCTTTTCACTTTGAAAACATTATCCATATTTGCCAGACGCTCGAATTTTCCCTTTTGAGTTTGGGTTGAAGTAGATTTAATTCGCTTGAGTGCATCTGCCTTCCAAGGAATACCCATTGCTTCAGATAAACCCATTGCAAACATATCACTCTGATTATATCCACGCGTTCTTTTACGTTGAGGGTGCAGTGGAACAGGGACAATCAAATCGATATCCTTATATAATTCAGTATCAATAAGTTCTCGACCATAAGCCCGACCTATTTCAACACCAATTTCTTTTTTTCCGTGATATTTTAATTGATAGATGAGTTTACGTACCAATCCTCCCTTCTTATAATGATAGTAAGAGGCACCAGTATGTAACGGAACACGACCTAAAAAGCGTTCGGTAAATGAATTCGTTCTTTGTTTATGAATATTGGTATACGGAAGTTGCATTCGGCATTCAAGGCAGGTATTTTCACCAGGAGTTGGTGTTTCTTCTTGACAACAAAAGCAAATACGTGGATAGATGAGGTCTAAAACATCATCGATGGCTTGTGTGAGGAATTTTTTCATGTACTGGGGAGTGTGTAGTTGTGTTAGTTTTTACAATAATAGGTTAGAAATAGGAGAAATGCAAGCTTACGTGTTTATATTGTTTTATATTTATTTCATTTATAGATTTTTTTATAAAACCTATAAATATGAAATGGGTCGAAAGGAAACCCTTCGACCCATTTTCTGGAACTCTAAAATTCAAAACTACAACTTTACCCACTTCCGTACACTCATTCCTTTATTTGTCCGTAAAGCAAGAAAGTAAACGCCTGACGAATAATTTTCAAGCCCAAAAGAAGAATATTGATGTATTCCTTCAGACATACTTTCATCGGAAATTAATGTTTCTATTAGTTCCCCGTTACTGCTGTGTATTTCTACGGTAACCTGTGATTTCTCTTCCAAAGAAAAGGTATAATTTAGCTCAGTATGAACAGGATTAGGCAGTATGAAAAGTTCAAAATCTTCGGTAATAATTTCCTGTGTTCTAACTGTTGGCTCGACTATCATGTTGACAACGGTATTTGTAATTACAGGGTCGTTATAATCAAAATAGATAGCTGCCGTATTTTCGATAACGGTTCCGATTGGTAAATTTCCATGTGTTTTAATCGTAAAACTCACAAAGCCATTACTTGCAGGTTCGTTAACAAAACTATCTGGTAGCATAATATTATCAAAGCGGAAAATGAGTTTATTATTTCCTTCGAACTCGACAGCATAGTCATGACTAGATAAGCCTGGACGAATAGTTGTTACATCTAAATTTCCATCTAATATATCTTCTACAACTACTGTAAATGCCGTATCTGTTCCTGTATTTTGAAAGCGAATCTGGTATTGCATCACATCATCTTCGATGAGAATATCACTACCAAATGGATTTGCTCCTGTTTGATTTTGCTTGTCATTCGGGTCGTAAGAACCTGTTATCACATCAGATATAGAGGCGAAATTATTTTCAGGGTAAAAATCAACTGCTGTTCCTATAATTTCAGCACTATGATTTATAAGAGTACCTAAAGTTAGTTCAACAGGAACTTCTAGATAGGGATATACATAAATACATTCAGAGGGTAATAAATTATCAACCGTAAAAGTCGCAATATCTACATCTTCATTATAAGCGTCAGCATCATCTAATAAAGCAGCCGTTGGCAAAAGCAAAGAATCATGTGCGAAAAGTAAAATACCTGAAGCGGGTTCATAACCTAAATTACAAACTCTTAACTGTATGTACTGCTGAAATCCTGGACGTGCAGGACCAGAATATGCACTTACACATAGATTATTAACAGATGCATTCTCGACAAAGAAGTGATTATCTCCTAAAATAGTTCCTGTATTTGCTGCTGGTATTTCAATACTTCCTATAGCTGGGCAAACTAAATTATATTGGTCTTCTTCGACATAATTTATCGTAAAATCTACTCCTTCATCTGTAATAAATTCATAGTATCCATTTTCATCAGTGTAAGTATATATATCATTAGGTAATAAATGTAACATGATACATTCTACTCCTTCAATTGCAGGATTTTGAATACAGTCAGGACTTAAATAAACGCGACCACCAATAACTGCTTTACAATCTACATTCTCGTCAACATATATGTTACTTTCAGTCATACAATCTTCGGTAGTAATACTGACACTATACCAACCTTGAGATAAACCTGTAATTGCACTCGTTGACTCGCCTGTACTCCAAAGGAATGTTGACACAGTTCCATTAGGAATCACTTCAATACTGCCATTACTTTCGTCACAATCTGCTGAGACAACATTAATGCTTTCGACTATCTCATCGAAAATATTAACTTCAACAGATGTTGTGGCACTACACTGGGAGATAATATCCGTTACGGTTAACGAGTAATTACCACTAGTCATCACTTCAATTTGCAAACTATTTTCGCCGTCTAAATTACTACCATCTAAAGCCCACTGATAAATAATATTTTCTCCCGTGGAAGAACCAGACGCATCAATTGTATAGCTCCCGTCAAAGCAAATAATATCAATTTCTGATATTTCTGTATTTGCAATTGGGTCTACAGCTGGATAAATCTGTACAGTATCTGTTACTTCGCAGCCATCTGTTCTCGTCAACGTCAATATGTACTCCCCTGGTGTATCTACAAAAGGATTGGATATACTTGGGTCACTAATGTAATATCCCTCCTCTGACGTCCACAAGTAATTAATCGTCCCCCCTATAAGAAAATCTTCCGCGTTAAGATTTACAAAAGTACTGCCGCAAGTAAAAAAGATATCTTCTCCTGCACTGACGATTATATTCTCACACGGAATACACTCTGAATTTTCACCGTCGAGAATATCGGTCTGAAAAGAATAATTAAACGTACAGCCAAAATCATCTTCTGTAGTGAAAGTGTACTCTGAACTAGTCTGAGGGATTAAACTCAAAATGTTACCTGTATTATCTGTGATATTATCACCTGTATTTTGCCAATATGAGTTTACTAGATTAACATCAAAAGCATCTTCCGTTTCTAAAATGGTATCCCCTATTTCTATACTCCAGCCAAAGATAAATCCATTGTCAATCCCCCACCAATCTCTGACGATTAAAGACCATTCTCCTGAAAATGGGCATCCGATAAGGTTATTTAAGTCCTCCGCAGAATTATAATCTCCTATGGGCAGTGTTTCTGGGTTATTTTCATTCATAAATTGAATCCACGTTCCATTTGTGGCTTCAGTTCTCCAACAGTATTGATAACCGATACCTGAGATGGGTGTACCTGTTTCATCATCTTCAAATGGTTCTCCAAGAAAAACTTCTCCTCCTGAAGTCAATTGTTCTACTAAATTTATGGAAGTTCCGTTAGGACAAACAATATTTATTTCTATGTCTCGTGCGTAGGAATGTTCGATGGTTATACAAATAGACATATCCTCGATTATTTCTGAAGTAAGCGTATCTAATTCTTCTTCATACACAAAAAGTGGTGCATAATATGCTGCACCTCCACCGTCAGGTAAAGCAATTTCATTGATATTACCATAAATATGAGGAAAAGAGTAAGTAGCAGAGCTTTGTGGCAATGCTTCCAATGTTTGAACGACATCAGATTCGCACTGCAAGTCCTCTGTTAAATCCGTTGCATATTCTATTTCATGCGGTGCTGAAACACGTAGTTTACCCACTAAGATAGTACTATCACAACCTTGAATATCAATGACTTGACAATAGAGTCGATTTCCTCCTCCTGTTATTGGTGTAAAATAAGTCGAAGCTCCTGTAGCATTATGCCCCTCTTGTGAAAACCAACGAAACTCTGAAGTTTCTATGCTCTGCGCATAAGTATTATTATTTTCGGGGAAAAGAGCGGTGCCATTTAATAAAATAGAATCTCCCAAACAAAGGTCAATATATCCATCTTCATCTAATGCAGGGACTATTGACTCCACAATAGGAATAACTAATTGACAATCCTGCGCGATAAGAAATGATGGTAATGCAATGAGAAAGAAGATAAGGTGTATAAATTTAGGCATAGGTAATCCTTTTAGGTTTTGGATTTGAATAATATACAAAGGTATGAATTATTTCTTCCTCTTATTCACTTGTATTGGCATAGAGTTATAGTTTCGTTAACTCTCAAACACAAAAAAGCCGCTTCACAAGTAAATGTGAAACGGCTAATTATATTGAGTTGGCGGCGACCTACTCTCCCACCTAAGGGCAGTACCATCGGCGCTGCGAAGCTTAACTTCTCTGTTC
>CALDUB010000051.1 GCA_937923465.1 uncultured Saprospiraceae bacterium | reverse complement strand
AAAACAGGAACATCTGACTCGTCGGTAAGTGTTCCTATTCCAAATATCGAATTATTTATAACCTCTTGGGTCGCGCATGTTGAGTGATTTAATATATCAATAATGTAAGCATCATATTCAACAACAATATCTTCGCTTCCTATCGTACCTGTCCCACTACCTCCTGATATGCTAATGGTTCCTCCAGGAGTAGCAAGAGAAGGCAACTGATTGAAAGATGCACTGCCTCCACCAGTTATACTCTGATTACCTACAAATTGTAAAGAAGGAGGTAATATATCTTGAAATTGAATATTATTTATAGTCTGTCCATCTGCTATATCAACAATAAGACGATAAGTCATCGCCCAAGTTGGTCCAGGAGGTCTTTCGCCTTCAAATGACTCTACTTCCTTTCGATAAGTATATAGAGTGGGGTTTATTGTTGCATTAACAGGAGTCCCTATTATCGGTGTGCCTCCCGTAGGAGAATTTCCAAAAGCAAAAACTGGCGTAATGCCAATATCTAAAGGTGAGTTAATTGTTGCACCTGGGTCTATATTGATACATAAATCAGTCATCAAATCTGGTCCATCTTGTACGACAGAACCAATTGGGAGTTGAAAAATCATCAATGTATGTCCATTAGTCCCCATAACATCTGCTGAAATGAGAGGGTCTTCGATAATTCCTGAAGCCCCGAAAACTTCAGTAAGTACGACTTCGCCTCCACTTGAAGGACCAAAAGAAATCGAATTAACGTCTAATTCGGGAGGAATAACAAAACGAATATAGGGCTGGTACCCTACTGTTGCATCACTATTAGTCAAATTGACTTCAAAACAAAAATCTTCTCCAACGAAATTTTCTGCCGCAGAGTTTTCTGAGACTACAGGGGTCTGAGAGAAACAGAAAAAAGGGAGGAGTAAAAAGAGAGAAAGAAGAGATAATTTAATTGATGTGCGCATAATTCTTTAATGTTAAGCCGATGTGTGTGTTTTTGTAAAGGGAAATAGTTATAACTATTCCACTACGCTTAAATCAAATATCATACTGATTTTCACAAAAAAAATACAAAATGAAAACCAAAGCACATAACTAGCTCATTATCAGAAAATTAAACAGCATACTTTCTTATAAAATAAAATAAGATATAAATTTAATTGCATGTATTTTAGTCTAAAAATCAAACACTTACATCTTAAAGAACTCCTAACTAGAAGTTAAACAAATACCATTATTACCCTGTCACAGAAAAGAACACTTCCGACATATATTAAATGTCAGAGAAAATGGCTTGCTTTTTTCAGAGAAAAATGTAGTATTATTGAATAAGTTATTTCAATACAATCTAAAATATTTAATGTAAAAGTTTTACTCTTAAAACAAATTCCTTACAATCGGACACTCTATTATTCTGTTTTCTAAACCAATTTGTATAAATTTGCCTGTTATACTACCGAACTTTTTTTTCGGAGAGAGACACTTGTAAACATACTATCAGAAATTTTTTTCAATCCTTATGGCTACCGGAAAAAAAACAACTAACAAAAGTCAGCTCAAGCTGAAAATGGCAATAACCGATGAGCGTGTTCCTAAGCTCGCGGGTATTATCTGCTGCTTCATTGCGGCCTACCTTTTCGTAGCCTTCGTTTCCTATATTTTTACTTGGCAGGAAGATTATGATAAAGCGTTCTTGCATAACTTATTAGCAAGCGATATCACAATGAATAACTGGCTGGGACGTCTAGGAGCGATTGTTTCCAACGGTTTCTTCTATTGGGGGTTTGGAATTTCTTCCTTCCTCTTCGTTGGAATATTAATTCGTTATGGCATTGACTTAATTAAAAATGTTCCTCTAAAGCAGAATACTAAACTTCTTTGGTATTCCTTTTTACTACTTCTTTTCTCTTCCATATTTTTTGCTTTTGTATTTCAAAATTCTACTTTCCCTTGGGGGGGGGCATTTGGTGATATGATAGCTACTTGGCTACAAGGTTTTGTTGGATTAGTGGGCATGTTCATTTTGCTTTTCACTTCTATTATTGGCTTTATGGTCTGGTTTTTAAATCCAGACTTTCGCAACCTTACTTTCAGCAAAGCAGTGCAAGAAGTTAAATGGTTCTTCGAAGATTTAATCAATGGGAAAGTGCGTCGTAGACCTGCTACAACCAATACAACTCCACAAAGCGCAGCAGCAGCAGCAGTTACATCTCCTGAAAAAGAAGAAAAGAAATCGCTCAAACCAAGTGTTCGTTCAGAAGACCGTGAGCAGAAACGTTCTCTTTTGCGCGAAAATCAATTGGCATTTGAACTAGAAGAAAAAGCAGGTAGAAAAAAACCTCAAAGTCTCAAAGCTGGTGATACAAGTCTTGAAATCGCGGCACCTGTAGAAGCAGAAGCAGTAACTGATGAGCCGATTGCTGATGCAACTCCTAAAATAGAAATAGCAGAAGGTGCTGCCCACCCAGATGTAGCGGCGGCTCAGGGTAACTTAGACCATACAGAGCCTTATGACCCGACTTTGGACTTGGCAAGCTATGAGCACCCAACGACAAACTTGTTACTCAGCTATGATGACCAAAAATTTGAGGTTGACCGCGCAGAGTTAGAAATGAATAAGGACCAAATTATTGAAACCTTACTCAATTATAAAATTGAAATCACGAAAATTCGTGCGACAATCGGACCAACGGTTACATTATATGAAATTGTTCCTGCAGCAGGCGTTCGTATTTCTAAGATTAAAAATCTAGAAGATGATATCGCGCTTTCATTAGCTGCTCTTGGTATTCGAATTATCGCCCCAATACCAGGACGCGGAACGATTGGTATCGAGGTACCAAACAAGAAAAAGCAAATCGTTTCTCTAAAGGAAGTTTTAATGTCCGAAAAATTTAAGCGGGCGAAAATGGACTTACCTATTGCTTTGGGTAAGACAATTAATAATGAAGTCTTTGTAGCTGACTTAGCAAAAATGCCTCACTTGTTGATAGCAGGTGCCACAGGTCAGGGTAAGTCGGTTGGTATCAATACTATTTTGATGTCACTCCTATATAAGAAGCACCCTTCTCAAGTAAAGTTGGTACTGATTGACCCTAAAAAGGTTGAACTTTTCCCTTACGCTCAGTTAGCTTCTCACTTTTTAACTTTCTTACCTGGTGCAGACGAACCAATTACAACAGAGACAAATAAGGTGGTTCACACCTTAAATTCTTTGTGTATTGAAATGGACGAGCGATATAATTTATTAAAATCGGCATCTGCTCGGAATATTAGGGAGTACAATGAAAAATTTGTTTCACGTCGTTTGAATCCTCAAAAAGGACACCGTTTCTTACCTTTCATTGTATTGGTCATTGATGAGTTTGCCGATTTGATTATGACGGCTGGTAAAGAAATTGAGTTACCTATTGGTCGATTGGCCCAGTTAGCCCGTGCAATTGGTATCCACTTAATTATCGCGACTCAGCGTCCTTCGGTAAATATTATCACAGGTGTGATTAAGGCAAACTTCCCAGCCAGAATTGGTTTTAAAGTAACTTCAAAAATTGATAGTCGTACGATTCTAGATGCAGGTGGAGCCGACCAATTAATTGGTCGAGGTGATATGCTTTTATCTGTCGGAGGTGATATGATTCGTCTGCAATGTGCTTTCGTTGATACGCCAGAGGTAGAAGCTGTGCTTAAATTCATTGGAGACCAGCGAGGTTATATTGAACCATATCTACTACCGGAGTTTCATGGTGACGATGCCGAACATGGTGCATCAGGCTTGAAATTTAGTGATGTCGATGAAAATTTCGAAGATGCAGCACGTTTGGTTGTGCAAAATCAACACGGTTCGACTTCGATGATTCAACGTCGTTTGAAATTAGGATATAACCGTGCGGGACGTATTATGGACCAAATGGAAGCTCTAGGTATAGTCGGACCAAGTGAAGGTAGTAAGGCGCGAGAAGTATTGGTTTACGATGAAATGGAACTAGAGAAATACATAACTCAGTTGAAAAACGCTGGTAAAAATAGCTAAGATTTAATAGTCTCCAGTTTCTCTAAATCTTAAAGAGCCTTGATTTCATATTAAAGAAATCAAGGCTCTTTTATTTTTCATTATATAAAATCAAAAGATTTTTAACTACTTATATATTTAAATAAAATTAATTGGTACGGTGTTTGAAATATAAGAAGTACAGGAAATAGGAGGCAATTTCTTCGCTTAGTAAAATTTGTGAAGAAAGCCATTAATTCACCGGCTTTCAACTTATGTTGAAAGCCGGTTTTTTGTTTTGAGGGGTTGGTGTTTCCTCCAAATGCAAAAAAGGGACGCATTAAAAATGCGCCCCTCTTTTTTGTATTAAGTGTACGGTAATATAAAGAGCCCCTGAGTTGCCAATCCGCTGCTTGATACTTGAAAAATAATTATTTTCTTTTTATCTACAACCGAATTCAACTTGACAAAGCAATTTTCTTCACACCTACTTTGCTCGAAAAGCCAAGTTGCGTGCTCCTTTGCCTATAAAATATTGCCCTAGTAGATAGGGTATCATAATTAAAATTCTTGCGGAAGGAAGTGCGATGCGGAATTTATTAATGCCAATAAAAGTATCTGAAATTAAGAAGAGCACTACTCCTCCGAAAAGAATTTGAAAAGTTTGCTTAGAGATTTTTGTTTTTAAATTTAAGCAGGACATTGTCATCGCAACTATTGCGGAAGAATATAAGATAACTGGAATTTTCATGTCAGCAGGAATCCCTTTCCATAAAAAAGCAGTGTTTAAAAATAAGAAAACAGCAAAGGGTAAAAAGAGCCATTTGTTTTGCTCTACAAATCCAGTTTCCCTTTTATTCCAACTTAAGAAGGCTCCCACATAAAATAAATGTGTTATCAAAAAACTTCCCAATCCCAAAAGAAAGAATATCTCCCCTCCTACTTCATTTTCATTAAACATCAAAAAAGTATCTCCGAAAATAGAAAAGACAAAACCACCAAGAATATATCGCACAAAAGGACTAGTTTTTTCCTTTGTTTCTAAATAAAACCAAAGAGATAATAATATCATCAATACTGGTTTTGTGGCAAAAATGAGAGAAATAGATTGTGTCGTCTCTCCTATAATATTAGCTAGAGAAAAAATGCCAAAGAGCCAAATAAGTATATTATGATTATTTTTCATACATTTATTCTATTAAAGATGTTAGGCACTTAAATGTAGCATTTATGTCTTGCTCTAACTGTTCATTCCTAAGAAATTGTTTGAATTCTATCGTTCAATACTAAATAATTAATACATTCTTGGGTAATTGTAAAAAATACACTAACTTCGCTGCTTCGCAAAGTAAAAACGACCAATAAGGCCTTCTTTATTCATCACTACTTCTTATTTATCATTATTATGAATCAATACGTTCAGAAAAATACTAAAATCATAGCGACAGTAGGTCCCGCTTGTTCTTCCTATGAAAACCTACTTGCATTGGCACGAGAAGGTGTTAATATCTACCGCCTTAACTTTTCTCACGGTACACATGAAGACCACCAAAAGGTTATCAACAATGTGAACTATATCAATGAAAAGTACAACATGCACCTTGGTTTGTTAGCTGACTTGCAAGGTCCAAAATTGCGTGTTGGAAAAATCAAAGATAATGCTTTGGAATTGAATGCTGGCGATATCGTCACTTTCAGTAATAAAAAGACACTCGGTACCATGAAAAATGTGTACATGAGTTATGACCGTTTTGCAAAAGATGTAAAAGTCGGCGAGCGTGTATTGATTGATGATGGTAAATTAGTCTTCGAAGTTGTCTCTACAGATGGAAAAAGTAAAGTGAAGCTTAAAACACTTTTTGGCGGGACATTATCTTCTAATAAAGGTGTGAACTTACCAAATACAAAAATTTCTTTGCCTTGTTTGACAGAGAAGGATTTGGTTGATTTAGAGTTTATTTTAACGCAACCTGTTCACTGGATTGCTTTGTCTTTTGTTCGTACAGGAAAAGATTTAAAAGACTTGCGTAAGCGTATTGACGCAGTTAATCACCCCGCGAAGATTATCGCTAAGGTTGAAAAGCCAGAAGCAATTAAAAACTTAGACAAAATTATCAAATACTCTAATGCTGTCATGGTGGCACGTGGAGATTTGGGTGTTGAAGTTCCAATGGAGCGTTTGCCTTTATTGCAAAAAGAAATCGTGCGTAAATGTCGTCAGCGTGCCCGTCCAGTTATCGTGGCTACACAGATGATGGATAGTATGATTACTAGTCCTTCGCCAACACGTGCTGAGATTACCGATGTTGCAAATGCAGTATTAGATGGTACAGATGCAGTGATGTTGAGTGGGGAAACTTCTGTAGGAAAGCACCCTGTCGTTGTGATTAAAGCAATGGTAAAAATCATTAACGAAGCAGAAGCTGTTTTTGATATCAGTGGTCGTCGTCCCGCTCCAGCAAAAAAATCACGTACTTATTACTCTGATGTTGCTTGTTTTATGGCAGCACGTGCAGCTAATGAAGTGGATGCAAAAGCTATCGTTGGTATGACTAGTTCTGGTTATACAGCCTTTAAAGTGTCGAGTTTCCGTCCAGATTCTAAAATTTACGTTTTCTCGGACAAAATGCATATGCTTTCTACTTTGAGCTTAGTTTGGGGTGTTCGTTCTTTTTACTACGATAAATTTTCAACTACAGATGAGACTGTTGAAGATGTAAATAACATCTTGAAACAAGAAGGTCTGGTAAAGGCGGATGATGTGGTTATCAATATTGGTAGTATGCCATTGCACCGTCGTTTCCGTACGAATATGATGCGGATGACTTTAATTGAGTAGTAACTTGGGTTTGTAACTGAATAAAGTAAAAACGGAATGAAGTAATGTACTTCATTCCGTTTTTTTATGCGTGATACAGCTTGCAAAGCCGTTTGACTATCAGGTTAAAAACCTGAGCTACCTTACGCTAGTATTTCTTCTTGTATTTGCTTTGTCTTATCTGCTGCATACCACTTTTGTACATTATACTTTTCCGCTTGCGTATGAATTTTTCTTGACTCCTCATCTTCTATTGCTGCTAATTCTTTTTTAGAAAGTGTAACAATTTCTTGCACTTCGGTAGGGCGTGGTCCCCAGCTTTTAACGACTTCATTATTTTCTCCTACTGTCACTATTAATTTAGGAATCGAGCGACCGCCATTTGTTAAAAATGCGTCCATAACTTCTAAGTTCTCATCTCTCAAGATGAAACGGAGAGTGATGTTTGGTTGTACTTCTGCCATCTTATTCATCACGGGAACAATCTGTGCCGCATCTCCACACCAAGCCTCTGTGATGACTAACCACAACTGAGGTTCCACTATCTTTTCCAATTTCTCTAATGTCTCAGGTGACAAGCGTGTAGTTTTGTCCAAGCGGCGCATGCGTGCAATATTCATTTTTGTATAATTCAACATTGCAGGAGACTGTATAGGTCCTGTTGTTTTATCTTCTGCGAACAGAGTGTTGATTAGGTCACGATACTCCGTGTAGTTCATCGCATTTTCAATAATTGCTGAATTTATATTTTTCATAAATAATTTATTTAAAGGTGTTAGACTTTAGACCTCAGAATTTCCGTCCAGAAATGTCTTTTATAGAATACTTTTTATTATGTTTACTTTTAGAAATGCTTAAACCCTTTACAAAGTTGAACTAGAGCACCAAACTGTCCGCTCCAAGATACTTTTGATAAAGACAAGATGTTCTTCATTTCCTCTTTCTATGACCAAAAACACCGCCAATATTACTTTTTCTCGTCTTTCTGAGTTGTTACTACTCAGCATTTTCTTTCTATTTAGCACAAGCCTAGATGCACAATTGCCCGAAGATGTTTTCTTGGGTAAAGATATCTCTGTGCAAGAGTTAGATAAGCAAAAATGGGAGGAAATCACCTCTGACATGGACTACTCTGGAGAAGCAGAAGTACTCGAAGAAGAAGATGAAAAAGGAAAAGATAGCTTTGGTGATGAGGCTATTAGAGAAAGGTCTCGCAATATTGGTGGCGGAAGTCTTTTTGGTGCGGGTTTATTTAAAGGATTTGCGATAGTTTTCTTGATTGCGATAGCGGTGATGATTATTTTATTTTTGCTTAAAGACGGGCTCCCGAATAACGAAAAAATTGAAAAGACTGCTATTACCCTAGAGAATATTGAAGAAAATATCCACGAAACTGATTTAGAGAAATTCATACGGGAAGCAAAAGAAAAAGGAGATTATGCTTTGGCAATGCGCTTATATTATCTGTCTATCATCAAAGAGTTATCTCTAAAGAAATTGATAAAATGGAAACGGGATAAAACGAATGGGGAATATCTGCGAGAGTTACGTTCTTCGGCTTTCTTTGCGGAATTCAGTGAAGTGACGAGTATCTTTGAACGGATTTGGTATGGTGGTGGGAAGATTGATGCTGGGACTTTTGAGGGGTTTGAGGGGAA
>CALDUB010000050.1 GCA_937923465.1 uncultured Saprospiraceae bacterium | reverse complement strand
GCGCTCACTAACTGAACCCGCCGTTGCTTCCAACAATAAAACACGTCCGTCTAAAGTAATTTCAGACATTGGCATACGTACAGTTATATCTCGTGGTAGCGAGGATGCAGGTAGAGTTAAGTTAAAAGTTTCTTCACTATGGTAACCACTAACATAAGTATATTGACCACTCTGTGCAACACCTGTTACATTAGAGCGCGTGACAAACGCTGCCAATGACTGGGCATCAGCTTCTTCCGTATCGTCAGAATAGGTTATCGAACTTGTATTAGGTAAAAAAGCACGATAAAGCCATACATTCGGACTTGAACCGTATGGTGTAGTTCGTGGAGCATTATAACCAATTCCGTCAGCATCGTAAATAGTAATAGATGTTCCTGGGTTATTTGATTTATATACAATCTCTGCAACTACAGAAGTAACATTGGCTGGATTTGGAATATCTAAAGTAGCTGGTACATTATTTTTAAGACCTAAAGTATAAATATCAACACGTTCGCCGTCTTCACAATCAATTGTAAAGTCCTGTCCAGGATTGCTATTACAGCTTGATTTAGATAATTTGATATTATCTAAAGCTACACCTGCAGGTCCATCACCTGTGAATATGATTCTATCCCAAGGATTTGCGGCAGAGTAAACAAAATTATAAGTATAAGTATTCCAGTTCAAATTATTCCAAGAAGAACTAGCTGGTATGTCTATTCGTCTCATTACAGTCACATCCCAAGTAACGGGTGTTTGAAACTCCACCTTTACGGTAGCTATTTCTTGAGGAGAACCTGCTCCGATAGGAAGAAAGTTAGCGTCTAAGTTTTCACTCCAGGCAGCTGCCGAAAAGCATAAACTATAAGATGCTCCATCTTCGAGGTTTAGTCCTCCAGAAAAACTGAGTTCGGAGTTAAAACAATCCCCTTCTGCTGGTAAGTAAATAAATTTATCACCTTCTGGGTTATTTACATTATTCGCTGTATCATCCACATAAAACATGTGAGGTGAAACTAGATATGGAACCCAACCGTCAATAGCGCCCGAGGTTGCGCTGGCAACTGTAGCGACAGGAGTTCCACCAATATTATAATCAAAGGAAAGAGAAGTACTATTTTCAAATCCGCCGTCAGGGAATAAGTTTGGACCACACCCACAGTCATCATCCATGAGACTAAGAGCATTAGCACTCTCAAACGCTGAATTTGGATAACTTGAATTTTCAAAATTATTGTCTACAGGTTCACCAAAGGCGAAAACGACAAAAAGAGTCGCTGTAGACACCACCAAAGCAAGAGCTTTGAGAGCATTAAGTTTGAAAGATTGAATAGAAAGTAAAACTTGTACCATAATAAATGCGAATTAAAATTTCTCGACAATGTCGAACTGTACTTGTGTTTCGGTTAAAATTGTAAGCACGCGAACTGTAGTTTTAATAGTAACTACATAGGAAACCTGCATCTTCGGGGGGAAGAAAGTAGGTTTATAAAAGCTTTGTTTATTCTAATTAATAGGAGGTAAAACAAATGATACAGATAGAACAACTATGGCTTGCTAAAACCAAATATTATTCGACAGTATCGAAAGTACAGGGAGTAAAAATGTTGAGAAGACTGAATTAGAAATCTATTTCAGTATCGACTCTTCACCAGTCACAGGGAGGAAGACTGATTTTTTTTTGTAGGTAAAGCTAAAAGAGACTCTTTTAGTCCTGTTTTTTACGCAGAAATCAAAAAAAGTCACGTTTAATCGAAATAATAGTATTCTTCGGAAATAAATCCTTAAAAAGAAAATAGATAAATTTAGTGTCTGTTGTGACAAAAAAAATTCTTATTTTTCAAATTAATATAATAAAAGAATATATTTTGAGGGAAAGGGGTAAAGCTGAAAGTACCAATAAATCGGTAATTTTAACTCTATTACTCAAATATAACTCTTATTTCGATAGAAAATAGCCGATGGATAAAATTTACGAATTTTTGTTATCCTTATTCGTAAATTGGTTGTTGGGACATTCCTCCTGTAGCTATACTAATTAGTTAATTATCAATTAAAAACAAATATTAAATAATTTCCATTTGACAGGAATTATTTTTTTTTATGATGTCACATTTTTTTTAAACTATGAAAAAAACAAGTTTACTCGAATTTGTGACAAGATGTTTCAATAAAAATTAAATTATTTTATATATGTTAATGTTTTATTGACTTAACAGATAAAGTACTTCAAAATAAGTACCAAAAAACAGATAAAGAGGATAAACAACGATAAAAAGAGGATAAATACCTAATAAACAAATATAAAAACATAAACTTACTTTATATAAATTTTACAATAATACATTAACTGTTTTTTATTGCCCTAAAAACTAGAAGTCTATTTTAATTATTTTAGAATATTATTATATGTGATATTTTTCTGAATTATAAAGCGAGACATAAGACAAAACGACAAAAACAAAAAATTAATCATCCTAAGTCACTCACAATCAGAAAATTAAGACGCCATGTACATCAAAAGAAATAAGACAAATACCTAATTCTGTTATTTTTTATTATATAATAAGACCTCATATTTGTGTTATCAAACAAAAACAAGAAATCTCTAAACATAAATACGGCAAAATATAAGTTTTCCTTTTTTGTCAAAAAATCATCAGATATGAAAACCACTGAAATTGCATCTTTCCTTTCAGAATTTCCAATGTTCAGTACTTTAAATGAGTCTGAATTAGCAAGACTTTCTATACAAGCAGAGGTATTGAAAAGACCAAAATTCAATTTCATCTATCATTTTGATGACCCGAGCGATAAACTTTACATTTTAGCAAAGGGAGTTATCAAGACAGGGTTGCATAGTGATGATGGTCGTGAGATTATTAAAACAGTTTTGCACAAAGGAAGTATGTTTGGTGAACTCGGTATTGTTGGAGAACAAAAGCGTGCAGAATTCGCACGCGCAATGAATGAAGATGTTGTTTGTATTGTAATAAACATTAAGGATTTGCGCCAGATAATGATGCAAAATATGAATTTAGGCTTTAAGATACTAGATAAGGTGGGTGAGCGTTTGAGAAAAGCAGAAGCAAAGTTAGAAGCTTTAATATTTAAAGATGCACGTGAACGTATTATTGACTTCATTAGAAACACTGCGGCATCTCGTGGTCGTCGCGTGGGTTTTGAGATGATGTTTAAGCATTGTTTGACACAACAGGACATCGCAAATTTGACGGGGACATCAAGACAAACAGTTACATCTGTATTGAATGAACTCAGAAAAGAAAATAAAATCTACTTTAATCGTCGCTCTATCTTAATTCGCGACATGGAAGGATTAGCATAATATATCACCAAAGATTTTCATATCAAAAGGTTTTGACATTCTAGAAACCTCGACTGTTCACAGGGCATCTTCATATCATGGAGATGCCTTGTTTTATTTAAACTCCATCTACTCTGCATAAGAAACGACACCTAAATGCGAAATGTCGTTTTTCAATTTGTTCTAGCAGTTTTTCCCAAATGCCGAGCATCGCTTACATTGACTTGCATATCCAAAAAAATACTACACGCCACTCTCGCGCCGCCAACATGAAAAATAAAACCCAATTTATTTTTGACGAAACTAACTTAACCTTTTAAATATTCTACAAATAATATTTTATTTATAATCATTCAACTGTTTTGATTAGAATTTAAGAATTTTATATTCTTAGTCAGTCCTATATACTTTGTGCGCTTAACGGCTGATTTTTTAAAAACCTTACGAAATGTCTCTTCAGTTAGCTCTTCCCAGTCATTTTTTGTCAATTCCAATAATTCAGGATGAGGTTCGAATGCAGGCTCTTGATGCTTTTTAGAAAAACGGTTCCACGGACATACTTCCTGACAAATATCGCAACCAAACATCCAGCCATCCATTTTGTCCTTAAAATCTGTTGGAATATTTTCACGCAATTCTATTGTCAGGTAAGAAATACATTTGCTTCCATCCATGACATAGCCATTCGGAGAAATCGCATCTGTTGGACAAGCATCAATACAACGTGTGCAAGTTCCGCAATAATCTTTAATAGGACCGTCGACTTCCATTTCTAAATCAATAATCAATTCAGCCAAAAAGAAATAAGAACCTGCCTTTGGATTAATAAGCAATGTATTTTTTCCAACCCAACCTGTTCCGCTTCTTTTGGCCCAGTCTCGCTCTAATACAGGTGCCGAGTCTACAAAACAACGTCCATCTACTTCTCCTACTTTATCTCTTAAAAATTCTAACAATTCGCGCAGTTTTGCCTTTATTATTTGGTGATAATCTTTCCCATAGGCATATTGGCTGATTTTTGGTGCCAAAGCATCTTTTTGGGTTTCAGGATTGTGGTAATTGTACATTAACGTAATGACCGACTTTGCTCCTGGGACTAGTTTTCGAGGGTCTGTCCGCATTTCAAAGTGATTTTCCATATAGGACATCTTGCCGTGAAAACCACTGTTGAGCCAGCCTTCTAAACGATGAGATTCTTCTTCCATTTTTTCGGCTTTGGATATGCCTGTGTAAGAGAAACCGAGTCGGATAGCTTCTGCTTTAAATTCTCTTGCTATGTTGGACTTGTTTGAAATGATTTGTATTTTTATTCGCGTCTTTAGAATGAATACTTGATTAAAACGCAGATTTAACGGATTGACGCGGATTTTCTGCTCTATGCTAACACAGTCAACTATCTCAATAAATCCATTACTGCTGCCGACATTGTTCTTACTCCTGTGCGCAGGGTTAATTCAATGTCTGGTGCAAAGGCTGAATTGTGTAAGGAAGGTAGACGAATTTCTCCTTTTTCGGCTGCTGCTGCTTTGTCCGGATTCACTGCGCCTAGCCAATAGAGCAAAATCGGAACTTTAGGTTCTGTCCGTCCATATTCAGAAAAATCCTCTCCGCCCATGACGGGTATCATTTTTTTGACATTATCGGCTCCTAACTCTTTCGTAAAAACGCGTGCCATACGTTCCGTCAGGTCAACATTATTAAAAAGTGCGGGACAGTGCTCATCTCGGACAAAAACTGTCGGATACATATCCTCAGATACACCTGCCGACATCGCTACACCATCACAGATTCTCTTTACTTTTTCAATAATCCCATTTCGGTTTTCATCTGTATAACTACGTAGCGTTAACTCTAGTTTGACTTCGTCAGGTATGACATTTCCTTTTGCGCCTCCGTGAATGCTGCCAACAGTGACGACACCTGACTCTAGAGGTGAGATTTCGCGACTAACGATAGTTTGTAAGTCTGTCACGATACGTGCCGCCAACAAAACGGGGTCAATCGTAGTATGCGGATAAGCTCCATGTCCTCCTTTTCCCTTAACCGTAATATCTACCATATCAACATTTGCCATAGCATACTCTGGACAATACCCTACTGTACCTGCTGGCAAAACGGCGTTAACATGTAATCCTAAAGCATAATCTGGGCGCGGAAATCTTTCATATAATCCGTCGGCAATAAGTGCCCGTGCGCCTGCTCCCCTTTCTTCTGCTGGTTGTCCGATAAAAACAACTGTACCTTTCCACTTATCTTTGTTCTCTACTAATTTTCGGGCCGTTCCTGCCCATACCGTCATGTGCATATCGTGACCACAGGCATGCATAACGCCTACCGTTTTACCTTGCGCGTCAACCGCCGTTACTTTACTAGCATGTGGCAGTTTTGTTACCTCCGTGAGAGGCAAAGCGTCCATATCTGTACGGACTAAAACGGTTGGACCTTCTCCATTTTTAAGAACAGCAACAATCCCCGTTCCTCCTACCTTTTCAGTTACTTCAAAACCAATTCCACGTAATTCTTTTGCTAAAAATGAAGCCGTTTCTTCCTCATGAAAACTTAGTTCTGGATTTGTATGTAAGTGTTTGTAAAAGGTTTCTAGATGAGTAAATTCCTTTTTATCCATTTGAGCATTCAAGCTAATGGACAATAAGAAAAAAGATAATATGGAGAGAATTGAAAATTTCATTTTGCAGTTATATTTCGATGAGTGGCAAAGATAAGGAATTCAGATTCAAAATCTGATAAAAAAATAAAGTCCTGTAAATCAATCATTTACAGGACTTTACGTAGGCTACAAAAATGAGCGTTTAAAAGTTATCGTTCTTTGACAAATCCCCCCGCGTTGCTGGACAAGCAATGATTGTAAAAAAATAAGAGTTCAAATCTCAATCTAACTTTGAGCTTCTTATTTTTTCTCAATCACATTCCACCGCTTGTCCCGTGCAACGAGGGGATTTGTCAAAGAATCAAAATTATTGCCAAATAGATTTCAATTCACTAGCACTCGCTCCTCTCAGTTCAACTTCGCCTTGCTCTGAAAAAAATTCTGCGTGATTAAAATCTTCATTTGGAAAGAAAATATCAGTCATTGACATAAATCCTCCTTCTGCTAAAAGTTCGCAAGAAGACTTATCAATGATAATATGCATGTCCAAAAAATCAGCATCTGTCACTGTCGTGGCATAGTGTCTTTTCGTTACAAACTTATCGCTAAAGTTTTGCTTTCCAGCCTTTGTTTTATCCGTAAAAAATTGATTGCGTCCCGAGTCAAATCCAACTTTAAATTCTTCGCCCTCATCATTGTACAAACGTAAGCCAAAAATCGCTTTAGAACCTCCCTCAGGCTTTTTAAAGAGCAATCTATATTCAGAAACAGAAGGGTCAAACGATTTCTCTTTTGACTCTAAAGGTAGCGTTCCATTTAGCATTTGAGAGGCAGTAAAATCAATACTCGTTGTTCTCAATGCTTCCAGTAGTTTATCTACAAATGTTCTGAGAAAGATACCTTTATTTGTTTTCACTAAAAACCATTGCCTTGGCAAGGTCATGGCACCTTTCCAAGCATCTGTAGGGACATTTTGAGCATAATCATGATTACCCATAAATCCAATCATAAAACGATGCTCCGGAAGAGTATTCGACCAACTTACGCCTCTATAATTGTCTCGTCCATAGTCCGTCCAATGTGCTTCTTTTCCTCCAAATCGGGCATCAGGAGTAAAATTCGTTCCGTCAAATTCTCCGATAAAATACTGCGTTCCAGAGCCACCTTGTGGTCCTCCTTTGTCTACACTAACCGTCAATAGCCATTTGCTCTCATTGTTTGTGCCTTGAATTTTCATCTTCATCAAATCAGGAGAAGACCACTCTCCTACCTGACTTCCTATACCTTTGCCCCAATCACTTAATTTTTTCCAATCTTTTAAATCTAAAGAAGCATACATTTGGACATGGTCGCCTGTAGCTAAAGTCATCACCCACTGCGCACGTTCCTCATCCCAAAAAACTCTAGGGTCACTTAAGTTTTCGTTCTCCGAACTTTTTAATACAGGATTGTTAGCATATTTAGTCCAAGTACGCCCGTTATCAAGACTGTAAGCGAGACTTTGATACTTACTTTCCTCCTTGCCTTGAGTAAAAATAGCGACCATGGCAGGTTTTCCAGTCTCTCCTAAGCCCGTTGTATTTTTTGAGTCCACCACAACAGAACCCGACAGAATAGCACCTAAATCATCTGGAGTAAGCGCAACAGGTAGATTTTTCCAAGTTGACATGTTTCTTGTAACGGCGTGTCCCCAGCTCTTAGATGCTGAATTATTTGCTTCTACTTGATATTGATAAAAGAGATGATATTCATTTTTATAAAATACTAAACCTGTCGGACTAATCAATTCCATATTCTCTGGCGAAAAATGAGCTTGTGGACGATGCTTTTCTGCATAGTCACTCCCTCCATTTTCTTTTTCTTGTGAATGAATGGTGACGACTTTAGCTTCGTCATTACAGGATATAATAAATAATAAAAGAAAGAGGGAAATTATATTTTTCATGGAGAAGTCTATTTGTTTGTTCCTCGACACGGAAAGTCAAGTCATCAGGTATGGACATAAAAAAAACCTTGCAAGATTACTCTTACAAGGTTTTATCGATTCTAGTAGCCCCTAGGGGAATCGAACCCCTCTTTCCAGGATGAAAACCTGGCGTCCTAACCGATAGACGAAGGGGCCATCGGTTACGCTTTCTAAGCGGTCGCAAAAGTATAAATGTTTTTTGTAAAAACAAACTTTTGAGGAAAATAATTTAATTATTTTTCAACTCTTATCAGCGGACAAATTTGAAGATTATATCTTCTGACAATCGTACAAATTGCAAACAATATTTTGTCACTTTCTGTATTTTACTGTCATGCCTTTCTCTTAAAGCGCCGCAAAGATACGAGCATTATTTTAAATACCAAACTTATTTTTAATTATTTTTAAATTTCTTAAAATAAAACTGCAATTACCTAGATTTTGCTGGCAAATCAAAGATAAAAAAATGAAAGACTAAGAAGCTGTTTGAGTTTAAGTATTTTTATATCTCGAGCAGAGCGTCGGGACAAGTTGTGAGAGAATATTTTTCGTTTATTTTGGCTTTTAAAACCGCCAATACCCTACGGTCTTTTCCCGATAGCTACCAGGGTTAAAGTGAAAATAGGCGGAAAATTGTTTCTAAATCCCGTACTTCAGTCGGGGTCCTCACATATAGAATTAATTAAATTCAAACAGCTTCTAACTTAAAATAAATATTAAGAAGCCTAATAGGCATTTATATTTATGAGAGAGTTCATATTCATTGATATTTATCATTCTGACAATAAAATATACGTTATGAGAGCCTCTACTATTTCTTTTATCAAATCTTTTTTTATCTTTGTGTTGTTCTTACACTAAGACTAGCTTAATTCTCATTTAGTTGGTCTTTTTTATAAGTATGATAAACCAATTTTAAAGTAAATTGTTAGTTTATTCGAGGATACAGTAGGTTATGTAAAAATGTCATTAATAGATTTTAAGCAATTGAAAATCAGTATTAAATGCATTCTAATAAAAATTAATCTAAAGTATTCATATTTTTAAAAAGAACATGACATTTATTAATCACACAATAAATTATCATAATTTGTTGTTTTCGATAAAAATAAACGTCAAATTGACACATACTCTTGTCTTATAAAAAGATAAAGAGAATATATTATATTTCTTAAAATAATTCATCTAAATTATTTTGAGGATTGTTTTCCAAAATAAATAACCTGTTAAAATGGCAAAAAAAGTTGCAATTAACGGCTTCGGTCGTATCGGTAGATTAACATTCCGTAGATTACTCGCGAAAGAAGGAATTGAAGTCGTTGCTATCAATGACTTGACAGACAACGCGACACTCGCTCACTTATTAAAGTATGACTCTGCACAAGGTAAATTCGACGGTACTGTTGAAGCGACTGATGATGCATTAATCGTTAACGGTAAGAAAATCGTTGCTACTTCTGAGCGTAATCCAGAGGCATTGCCTTGGGGTGACTTAGGTGTTGATATCGTTTTGGAATGTACAGGTATCTTCCGTACAAAAGAAGCAGCAGGTAAACACTTGAAAGCAGGAGCTAAAGATGTTATCATCTCTGCACCAGCAAAAGGTGACGGTGTACAAACTATCGTATTGGGTGTAAACCAAGAAATCTTAGACAAGCGTAAAAACGTTTTCTCTAATGCTTCTTGTACAACTAACTGTTTTTCTCCAGTCGCTAAGATTTTGGATGAAAACTGGGGTGTTGACTTTGGCTCTATGACGACAACTCACGGTTACACTTCTGACCAAAATATTCAGGATGCACCTCACGCAGACTTACGTCGTGCACGTGCTGCAGCTTTCAATATCGTTCCTACATCTACGGGTGCAGCAGTAGCGACGGGTAAAGTTGTACCTTCAGTAGCTGGTAAATTTTCTGCTATCGCAATGCGTGTGCCTATTATCACAGGTTCATTGGTTGAGGTAAACGTTGTTTTGAAAAAAGAAGCAACAGTAGAAGAAATCAACGCAAAATTCAAGGAAAACAGTGAAGGTAAAATGAAAGGTTACCTAGAATACTGTACAGACCCTATCGTTTCTAGCGATATCGTTGGTAATCCTTCTTCTTCTATCTTTGATAGTTTGATGACGCAATCAACAGGCAAATTTGTAAAAGTTGTTTCTTGGTATGATAACGAAGCGGGTTATTCTGCACGTTTAGCTGACTTAACTGAGTTTATTTTGAACAAATAAGCCGTTTATTCAGTATAAAAAAGACTTCATTGATATTGGTTCAATGAAGTCTTTTTTTATTTTTGCGTGGAAAAGGTGAGAGGTGTCAGGAAAGAGGTGAGAGGGCAGTCCTTTTTTACAAATAAATTAATCCTAAATTAAAGTGAAGGCTATCAAGTGAAGCGGACGGAAAACACTCTCCTCTCCCCTCTCTCCTTCTCACCTAAAAAGAAGTTATGACAATCGATTATAAAGGTAAGAAAGTATTAATTCGTGTAGATTTTAATGTACCATTAGACTCTGAATACAAAATCACGGATGATACACGGATGCAGAAAGCATTGCCAACTTTAAAGCACATTTTAGAAGATGGTGGTTCTTTGATTATTATGTCTCACTTGGGACGTCCGATGAAAAAGAAAAATGAAGATGGTTCTATCAATGTAGAAAAGTTTACGCTAGAGCATTTGGTAGGACATTTGACAGATTTGTTGGGTGTAGTGGTTAAGTTTTGTCCAGAAACTGTAGGCAATAAGGCAACAGAAATGGCGGCAAACCTAGAGAAAGGTGAAGTTCTTCTTTTAGAGAATACACGTTTTAACGAAGGTGAAACGAAAGGAGACGCGGATTTTGCAGAAAAAATGGCTGCCTTAGGAGATGTTTATGTGAATGATGCCTTTGGTACTGCTCACCGTGCGCATGCTTCTACGACTACTGTGGCGCAATTTTTTGCAGCAGATGCAAAAGAATTTGGGATGCTAATGGATGCTGAGGTAACAAATGCAGAGAAATTATTACACCACTCTGAACGTCCTTTGACGGCAATCGTTGGTGGTGCAAAAGTGAGTGACAAGATTGGTTTGTTAGAAAAATTGATTGATTTCGTTGATAATGTGATTGTTGGTGGCGGTATGGCTTATACTTTCATGCGTGCACAAGGTGGCGTGACAGGAAATTCATTGGTAGAAGAAGATAAAATTGACTTGGCGACTTCTTTGTTAGCTAAGGCAGAGGCAAAAGGTGTGAAGATTTACTTGCCAGAAGATAGCATTGTAGCAGATAAATTTGCGCCAGATGCAGCAACAAAAACAGAGGATAGCAACAATATTAGCGACGGTTGGATGGGTTTAGATATCGGTCCAAAGGCACGCGCCGTTTTTGCTCATGTTTTGAATGATTCAAAAACTATCTTATGGAATGGTCCAATGGGTGTTTTTGAAATGGAGGCTTTTGCGGCTGGAACTAAGGCGATTGCTGAGGCTGTGGCACAATCTACGAGTAAAGGTGCGTTCTCTCTAGTTGGCGGTGGTGACTCTGTCGCTGCGGTTAATCAGATGAATTTGTCAGATGAAGTGAGCTACGTTTCTACTGGTGGTGGTGCGATGTTGGAGTTTTTGGAGGGGAAAGAGTTGCCTGGGATTAAGGCGATACGAGGGTAAAAGTAATACAGTCTTGCAGACTGTTCGTTATGCGAGTTTTTAACTCGCTCATTTCACATATAAAACAGGTTAAAAACCCGTAAAACGAACAGCTTACAAAGCTGTGCTACGCTAAAAAAGCGAGTAAGAAAATTAATTCTTACTCGCTTTTTCTTTTCAAGGTACTGATAATCAAAAACTTACCTACCTTCTAGACTTACGTCCAGTCAATAATCTAACGACCCAAATAATCAGAATCGCTCCAAGTGTACCTGAAATTATCATTCCTACGATGTTTTGTGGTACTTGTACTCCAAAAGTCTCGTCGATTACTTTTACGATATTTGCTCCAGGAGTCAGACCCAACCAGTTAAAAACTGTACCGCCAACGACTGCACCCGCAATTCCTAAAATGGCATTTGTCAAAAAGCTATTATTGCCACGCATAATGCTTGATGCCAAACCTCCACTCGCTGCTCCAACTAAAACCATAACGACAATTCTTATAATATTTTCCGTATCCATGTTTTCTCTTTTGTTTGTTTATGTATTCCTAAACTCTGGATTGAGTCTAAGAAATATTAATTTTTACGAAGACAAAACTAAAAAAATAATTCTAATTCAGTACACGTTCCACACTTTTTACGATTTGAGGAGCAGTCGTGTAGCCATTTGAAATCATAATATACTCCTCCCCTTTCTTTAAAACCATAGCTGGAAATCCACGTACGCCTATACTTCCCGCAAATTCAAAATCAGCTTTAACTGCCCTTTTCATCTCCTCAGATGCAAATTTAGTTTTAAACTCGTTTACATCTAAACCCATTTCTTTTACCAATGGCAGATAACTTTCGACCACGTTCATGTTCTTATTATCAACGTAAAAAAGTGGCTGTAAAGCTTTGAAAAAAGCTAATTCCAATTCAGGTTTCATGGCGCGTACAACGACACAAGCGCGCGAAGGCGGCTCGGTATCATAAGCATAGTTTTCTTTCAAAATATCATAAGAAAAAGGCTGTCCACTACGTGCATTTACATCTTCCCAGTGTTCCTTTAAAAATGTCGCTAAATCCGTCATTCTCTGTGTATTATATGGACGCAAGCCTCCCATAACTACTTGAATATCAACAGACTCATCTAAAGACTCTATTGCTTTTGACAATTCGGGCGCAAATCCATAGCACCAAGAACACATCGGGTCTCCCACGTAAATTAAAGTCGCTTTTTCCTGAGACATACAGCTTGTTTGAAAGATTAAGAAAGTAAGTAAAAACAGTATATTTTTCATCCGTTGGTATTGGTTTAATTTATTGAGAGAAAACTATGAACGGTCTAACTATAAACTATGAACCTCGTCTCATCAAAACGCTTTACTGAGACGAGGTTCATAGTTAAAACGTTCATAGTTCATAGTTCATAGTTAAAACGTTTATAGTTAAAAAACCTATCTCGAAATACTATTTATCTCCTGCGCAATGTGATTCAAGCCAGAGTAATAAATCAAATACCATTCTTCTCCAAATTTGGAAAAACGGCGTTGCATACCAAACTGTCCATTGCCATCAATTAAAGTTTCCTCTATCAAATCTTCGCCTAACAACTTCATACTACCACTAAAGCCCGTATCCTTAGTCATACGGCGGTGCATCAGCCAATCTTCTTTAGAATGGTAGTATTTGCCGTTAACGATGTTTTCTCCGACGTCTGAGGTCTCTAAACCTTGTAAGGGCCACATTATACGGCTCATCTGAAACAAGCTGTCTTCATGAAAGGTTTTGTAAAATACAGCAAAGTCGCCTGGTAAGTCAACCATGTACTCTTCGTTTACCGCTTCTTGTGGTTTTTCGGCAGTGTTGCAAGCGATTAAGCAGAAGAAAATAGATAGAATTAGAAGTGTGTTTTTCATTCTCTTGATTTCTTTTGATTTTTAAAATACGGATAATTCGGTCTTCGTTGTCAGTAACTCTAAAACTCTCATACCCAACGCGCTATTGCCTTTTGGGTTCAATTTTGGACTCCAGACCACGACACTATAATAACCTGGATGCACTGCGGCAATACCTCCACCTACGCCAGATTTACCTGGCAATCCAACGCGAAAAGCAAATTCTCCCGCTTCATCATAAAAACCACAAGTTTGCATGATGGCATTAATACGCTTTGTCTGACTCCCTGTTAAAATGCGTTCGCCTGAGTTTAAAATACAACCTCTATTCGCAAAAAGCATAAAGGTTTCTGACAATTCTTTGCAGGTCATCTCGATAGAACAAGTATGAAAATAAAGGTCTAAAACATCATCCACCTCATTGTGAATATTACCGAAGGATTTCATATAGTTGACCAATGCAGCATTACGAAAACCTGATTTTGCCTCGCTTCTAGCGACTTTTAGGTTATAATTTATCTCAGGGTTTTGCGCTATTTTACGCACAAATGCTAAAAAGTCTTCTTTCGGATTTTCGAGCTCAGTCAGTAATATATCGCAGACGACAAGTGCCCCCGCATTGATGAGAGGATTACGAGGTATGCCGTTTTCATACTCCAATTGAGTCAGAGAATTAAACGGGTCACCCGACGGTTCGACATCCACTCTTTCTAATACCTTATTTCCAATTTTTAGAGCTGCCATGGTTAGTGTAAAAACCTTGGCAATAGATTGAATACTAAATTTCTCGTCACTATCTCCATGTGAATAGTGCCCCGAATTAATACAATTTAAATGTACTCCAAATTTATCAGGAGAGACTTTGCCTAATTCAGGAATGTAGTCAGCGACTTTTCCGTCAAATTTTGACAAATCAAGCTCTGCTACAATGTCATTTATAATCTTTTGATAATCCATTTTTCTAAGATGTTAGATTTTAGACGTTAGATGTACTGACAAATAAACTTGTACTAAAAATTTAGTAAGCTCAAAAATCGCAAGATTTTTTCTCTCTGCCTTCTCAAACACGTATTTTATGCAAATCACGCTTACAAACTCTGCGTCTCTGCGTTGAAAATTTTTGTAGTATAAATCCGTTTGTCAATACAGTTAGACTTTAGACTTTAGATTTCAGATTTTTCCTATATTTTTCTACGAAAAATAAGACTATTGCACCCAGTAAAATTTTAACTAATGCGCCTTGCCAAAATGGATAAAAACCGTACTCTAATGCTTTTTCAAATCCATAAAGTGTGCTCAATCTTCCGATACCAAAAAATAGGATAATGGCAGTTCCAAAAGTCATTAGATATAAAACTTTTGTGAAAGATATGGGTCGAAACCCCGACGGGCGAGCAGGGAGTTTCGACATACGATATCCGACTCCAAAAGCAGCAGCAATAAAACCAATCAAAAATCCACCACTTCCTCCTAACAAGACATCTGTACCTGACTCGCCGTCCGCAAAAATTGGTAAACCTAAAGCTCCCAAAAGCACGTAAAGTGCCACTGCGCCAACGCCCCTTTTCAAACTGAATATTCCCGCTACCAACAAAACAGCAAAGGATTGTCCTGAAATAGGAATTTTCGCATCATTTAAAGGTACCTCAATGGTAATTTGAGCACTCAAAGCGATAAAAAAAACCGCAGCAAGAATGACTGCGGTTTCTGTAAATATTTTCTTCATAAGTTAATTTTAACTATGAACGGTCTAACTATAAACTATGAACCTCGTCTCATCAAAACGCTTTACTGAGACGGGGTTCGTAGTTAAAACGTTCATAGTTCATAGTTAAATTACTCTCCTTTAAAATTTGGCTTACGTTTTTCGATAAAAGCTGTTGCACCTTCAATAAAATCTCCTGTCTGAGTTACCTCATTAAATGCGCTCACTTCCGCTGCAAAACCGTTTGTGTTTGCATCAAAATAAGCATTGATACACTCGATTGTTTTCGCAATAGCTAATGGTCCTTTGCTCGCTGCTTTGCTGATAATTTTCTTACATTTTGCCATAGCTTCTTCTGGCTCCAAAACATAATTTACCAATCCTAATTGCAGGGCTTCATCAGCTTTGATATTGTCCGCAGTCAATAGTAATTCTACTGCTTTTCCCTTGCCGATATTTTGAATTAAACGCTGTGTTCCGCCATAACCGGGGATGATACCTAAGTTGATTTCTGGTTGTCCAAACATTGCATTTGGAGTCGCCACACGTATATGACAAGCCATTGCTAATTCGCAACCTCCACCCAATGCATAGCCGTTGACCAAGGCAATAACTGGCTTAGAAAAACGCTCAATTAGAAAGAAAATATCTTGTCCTTGTTGAGACATATCGCCTCCGTCATTGCCTTTGATATTCAAAAATTCTTTGATGTCCGCACCTGCTACGAAAGATTTCTCTCCGCCCCCCGTTAAGATAACACCTTTTAAATCAGCGTATTGTGGTGCATCTGTTCCAAAAAACTGTTTGATTTCAGACATCGTTTGTCCGTTTAAAGCATTTAATGCTTTTGGACGATTTATCGTTACGACGTAAATACCGTCTTGCTTGTCTATGATTAAATTTTGGTATGCCATTTTATAATTGTCTATTGGTTATTGTCTCTTGATTATTATTTTCTTCTGTGTTCTAACCTACTCCATATTTTTCTTTGTAGAGAAATTCAGCTACTCTAAAATCCAATTCCACATCAATATCCTGCGCCTCTTCCGCTGCGATTTCCAGCATATACGGACGGTCACCAATACGATTGTGTTTTCTGCGAATTATGTCTTCACTGAAAATGTATAAACAAGAATTTTCCTCGTAAATCGGAGGTAAGTCTTGAGTACGTAATAAAATATTTGGA
>CALDUB010000049.1 GCA_937923465.1 uncultured Saprospiraceae bacterium | reverse complement strand
TTAAACTGCTTTCTTTGGCTGATTATATTGTTGAAGGAGAAACACAGTCCTTTAAAAAGAAAGCGATAGAAATCGCCATGAAACAAGCTTCTGGCGATTTGATTGTGACAACAGATGCAGATTGTATCGTAACAGAAAATTGGCTAGAGCTCATCGCGACTTTCTACGAAACACAAGACGTAAAATTCATTGCTGCCCCTGTCCTATTTCACCGCGAAAAAAATACTCTACAGCGTTTTCAGACTTTAGATTTTTTTGGAATGATGTGCGTGACGGGTGCAGGTATTCACACGGGTCTGATGAATATGTGCAATGGTGCTAATCTAGCTTATGAAAAAAAGGCTTTTTATGCGGTGAATGGTTTTGAAGGAATCAATCATTTAGCATCGGGGGATGATATGCTCTTGATGCAAAAAATAGCGGAAAAGTATCCTAAGAAGATTGGCTTTTTGAAAAATCAAGAAGCGATAGTAAGGACGGAAGCAAAGGAGACCTTACAAGGATTTATGTCGCAGCGGATTCGTTGGGCAACTAAATCTACGAGTTATCAGGAGTGGCAGGTAACCGCGATTTTAGCTATGGTTTTCTTCTGCTGTTGTAGTACTGTTTTTACACTTTTTCTTATTCCTTTTTTTGGAATGATGGCTTTGCAGTTGTTTCTTTTTCAGTTTATTATTAAGAGTATTGTCGACTTTATTTACCTAAATATGATGTCGAAGTGGTTTAAAAAACCAGAGGCTATGCGCGGATTTTTTATTAGTGAAATTTTGCACATTTTATATATCGTCTCGGTTGGTACTGCTGGTAATTTCTTTAAGGAGTACGAATGGAAAGGTCGAAAGGTAAAATAAAACTCCGCGCCTCTCCGTCTCTGCGGTAAAAAAATTCTCTTACCTCATCCCCTGCGTCAACTTTTGCACTATCCTAAATTCACTCAAAAAATTCTTAGCAATAACCCGCAAGACCGTATAAGCAGGAATCGCCAATACCATTCCGACAATACCATTAATCTGCGCTCCCATCAAAATGACAATAAAAATTTCAAGCGGATGCGCTAAGACGCTATTGGAGAAAATAAATGGTTGCAAAAGAAAATTATCAACCAGTTGCATGACTGCAAATACACCAAATACACTCAAGAGTAAAGGCAGCATTTCGTTATAAAAACTCAAATCAAGATTAGAAGAAATAGTCAATAGAACTGCGAAAATTGCTCCGATGAATGGTCCGATATAAGGAATGACATTAATTAATGCTGCAAAAAATCCAATTAACAGCGCATTTTTCACACCTAAAATAGATAATCCAATCCAGATAATTAAAGTGATAATCGTCATTTGAATCACAATTCCTCCGAAATAGCGCGTCAGCATTTTTGAGGTTTCCGTAATCGCATTACGTACATTTTGCTCATGCTTAGAAGGAACAAGAGTCGCAACAACTTTCTTGAACAGTCCTTCGTCTTTCAAAAAAAAGAAGGTGATAAAAACAATAGAGAAGAAAGAAATAAGAATATTTCCAGCGGCAGAGACTGCCGAACCAAAGAAATTTCCAATTGCTTGAGGACTAAATAAACTACCAAAGGCAGCCTGTAATTGTTCGGCTGGCGTTCCTATTCCTGTAGTAAAGCCATAGCTACGGATTTTATCATAAACCTGATTAATCGGTTCTTCTAATGCGCGCGCAATTTCATTATAATCAACACCCATTAAATTACCTGCTTGCTCTATAATCAAAGGAACAAATATGCCGCCTAAGCCCCCCAAAACAACGATAAAAATAATCAAAGTCAAAGCAGCAGAGAGATTTGTCCCAGCTCTAAATTTACCAAATCGCAACTTATTCCGAAAGAAATTCATAAGCGGCTGACCAATCATACTCAACACCCACGCAATGAGAATGTAAGCGACAATCGTACTGAATGTGTAGAGCAAAAATCCAATCAGAAGTAGGGAAATTCCTATGGCTGTGTAGCGTGTAATGTTCGTCATTTGATAAGTGGCTGGTTGATTAGACTGCAAAATACAAATTTTACCTTAATTTTCGCATCTCCTCAGCAACTGCCATAGCACTCGCATCTTTGGACGCATCTAGTTTTTCTACCACCTGATGATAATCCTCTTCATTCCGATTTTGAGACAATTTGTAAGTTGCTTGCATTTCCGTTACCTTGATTTCAAAACCAACAACTCCGCGCACTTGTCGCATTGTTTTCTCTGAAAGTTTGTCTACCGAAACTGGATTATCAGAACCCTTTTCATATTTATCTGTCATCTTCCGCAAGGAGTTCATCAATTCTTCTCCCTCAATAATTTTGATAGAACCATAAACATGAACGGCGATATAATTCCAAGTTGGTACATTTTCATGATTATACCAAGAGGAAGAAACATAAGCATGTGGTCCATTAAATATCACCAAAATCTCATCATCTGTCTGAAAATTTTTCCATTGTGGATTGGCTTTCGCGATGTGTCCATGTAATATATCATTCCCTTCTGCATTCGTTTCCAACATCAGCGGAATATGCGTCCCGTGAAATCTTTCGTTGGTTTTATTTATTAAAATTCCAAAACCATTTTTTTGTACAAAATCTCGAATTTCTTCTATATCTTCGTTTTTATTGTAAGGTGCTATGAACATATTTTTTGTTTTTTGTACTGGTAGAGACGCGGCACCGCCACGTCTCTCTCGTATAGATAATGCCTAAATCAGAGTGGAGACGCGGCACCGCCACGTCTAATATTTTAACATATGATTTCCGTACACGAAGCAACAGACCTCATTCAATCGACCACACGTGACTATGGAACAGAATCTGTTCCTTTAGCCGCATCTATCGGTCGTGTTCTCCGCGAAAACCTCTATGCCGACCGACCATTTCCTCCTTTTAATCGTGTGACTATGGACGGTATTGCCATCCAACACGCAGCCTTTGCTAAAGGGCAACGCACCTTCAAAGTAGAAGGTATAGCCGCTGCGGGAGCTGCT
>CALDUB010000048.1 GCA_937923465.1 uncultured Saprospiraceae bacterium | reverse complement strand
GTTTTGAGGCATGACTCCTGACTACTCGTTCCTGTATTTTAAGTAAATAGGCTAACTAATCCCCAGAGAATCAACGCTCCCAGAATAACCAAAACAATTATTTGCTCCGTATTCAAGGTTTCTCGCAAATCGGGACGCACGTCTTTTTGACCACCTATATTGACCAAAAAACCAACCAAAGCAATTGGAATAAAGATGAAACCAGCCAAAGAGCCAATCAAAACGCGGAAAAACATTAAAATGCTACGACCAAAACCCATTGGTTCTTCAGGAGTAATAATTGGTGCTTCGCGTGGACCTTTTGGAGTGGCATCCATCGGTTTGTCGCCAGCGATAGCGATACCATAATGGCTTTTACCAGGCGTAAACCAGTGCGGCTCTACATGGACAAAGCGGATGTTTTCGAAACCTGCCGCTTCATACCATTTGAAATAATCTTTTTCTGGTGGAAACAACATCCAAGTACGCGCGAAAAACTCGCCGATTGGATTGCCTGGTTCTATCGGACCGATGAGCAAAGCCGTACCACCTGGTTTGATAACGCGAAAAGCTTCATCAACACCACGCTGCGGGTCAGGCCAATATTCAATACTTCCTGCCGACACATATCGGTCAAAAGTACTCTCTGGAAACGGAATATTTTCCGCATCTCCTATTAAGAATTTACAATCTTGTAAGTCTTCTTTTTTCTTAGCTTTCGCTTGTTGCATGTCGCTTTGGTCTACGCAAGTTACGTTTTTTGCGGGCACGCGAGCGACTATTCCTTGGGTCGTAAAGCCTGTTCCTGACCCGACGTCAATAACTTTTAGATTAGAAGAATCTAATTTTCCTATGTCTAGCGATTCTTCCCGCATTTTTACTGTCCAAAACAATGGATTGACTAGTTTGTCGTAAAAATTAGAAAGGAAATAATAAAACCAGTAGGCTTCTTTTTTATGTTGTACTAAGCGCATAAGAATTGGTATTGAAATTGGTAATCGTTATATTTTTTTAGAAGAAAAGGTAAAATCAATTTTGTCTTTTTTCACCTTCTCGAAAGGCTTCTGTGACTTTCCCCTCGGGATAATCAGAAGGAACCGCATCTCGATGCGTAATGGTCGTCACAGGACAAATCATTTCGCAAACCATGCAAGCAATATCGCAAGGACGGTCAATCGCAATGGTATCAAACGGACTTATAAAGGGTTCTTCTTGTGGACAAACAGCAACACAAGCGCCACAATTAATGCAGGCATTCCAGTTGATGTCGAAAAGGACGGGTTTATTCATAGTTTTTAAGATGTTGGACGTTAGATATTAGACGTTGGACTTGGTCACTGACTCTCAATTAAATCTTTTTATACTCAGAGTTAGGACTGAAATAATCAGACATTGTCCCGTAAAGTAAGCGGTCGCGCTCTGGGATGTCTTCCGTTTTAAAGATTTCGGTTTTCACGTCGTACAATTTCCACATTTTATTTCCTAATTGTTCTAACCAATTATCTTGATAACCTTTCATGATTTTTGCCGAAAAGTCATTGCCATTTTTAATCGTTTGAGCTAAGAAATCTGCTGCAATTTTGCCACCTGATAAGGCTGTGTGTAAACCACCGCCCGTTATCGGATTAACGTGTCGGGCAGCATCACCAACCAATATCATATTGTCCGCATATTGAATTTTCAAGGGCGCAGCCAAAGGGACGCCACCACCTTGCACTTCCAAAATACGGGCATCTTTAAAGCGCTCTTTGAAAAAGCTGCTTTTCATAAAATAATCGACTTGTTGTTGTGCATTATTTTTGGTGAAAGTCGGAACAACACCGAGCCCTATTTCTGCATATCCATAGCCTTTAGGGAACACCCAAGCATAGCCACCTGGCGCCCATTCGTGTCCCGTGATAATCTCTAAAAGACCTTCTGTTTCCACTTTATCTACTACAAATTGTAAGCAACTCGCCAACTCTGTCAGGCGAATCTGCGTCCGTAATCCTGCCCATTTACCGACAATAGATTGCAGCCCGTCCGCACCGACGACAACTTTCGCTTTAACTTTTTTGACTTCGTTGAAATGATGAATGGTGACTTCGCAAGTGCCGTCTGGTAGGACTTCATAACCTTTCGCCTCTGCCTTTAACCAAGTTTCCACACCTTCTCTTTCAGCCAAAGTCATCAGTCTGCGGTCAAAACGCCTACGGTCAACGACATAGCCCAAAGGTGTCTTTCCTTGCTCCGGTCCATATTTTTCGGGAGCTAATTGACGGTAATCAATCGTTTTTTTCTCTCCTTTTTCATTATAAATGGCAAAACCATAAATTGCCTCGTGAATGAATTCATCGACGGGCTCTACTCCGACTTCCTCCATAGCATGGCGACTGATAGCACCACTGCACTGTACAGGCGCACCGAGTTCTTGCTTTTTGTCTACCAAGAGAACATTCAAACCTTGTTCGGCAGCAAGACGGGCGGTAGTTGCTCCCGCAGGACCAGAACCAATAATAACGATGTCGTAGGAAAAATCAGGCATATGTCTAATTAAAAATTGGGTGTTGCGTATATTCTCAATCATTTTTTCTGGCTAGGTAGTCAGATTTTTATGAGCACGCTCTTCAGAGAAATATCCGAAGGTAACAGACTTTAAACGAATGACAGTAATAACGGTTCATATATTTATTTAGCGTAAGTTTTAACTTTCTTATAGTTTGGGAACTTAGCCGTCGTATTTTTTGTTAAAATGCAAATTTGGTCAATCTGTATTTTATTTACCTTTATATCTTAAGTAAATACGGCTTCCTACTTTCACTTTTTTGACATTAAAAAATCGTCATGCAATTAGAAAATAATCAATACACACTTTCAGGCGGTATCAATCCCCTTGATTTAACAGAACAATTTGGTGCGCCTTTATATGTCTACGACAGCGCAATTATAGAGCGTCAATGGAAACGCATAAATGCTGCATTTTCTTATAAGAAAACCAAATTCAACTATGCTTGTAAAGCAAATACAAACATAAATATTCTACGTGTTTTGAAAGACTTGGGAGCAGGTTTAGACACTGTTTCGGTTCAAGAAGTTCGATTAGGTCTTGCGGCAGGTTTTACCGCTCAAGATATCATGTATACGCCAAATGGAGTGGGTATTGACGAATTAGCAGACGTAGTCAAATTGGGTGTTCGTATCAACATCGACAACATCAGTATCTTGGAGCAATTTGGACAGATGTTTCCAAATGTTCCCGTTTGTGTCCGCATCAATCCGCATATTATGGCTGGTGGTAATTCTAAAATTTCGACAGGTCACATTGATTCCAAATTCGGAATTTCTTTTCACCAAGTTCCACATGTTTTGCGTATCGTAAAAGCAACAGGGATAACAGTCGAAGGATTACATATGCATACGGGCTCAGAGATACTGGACGCCGAAGTTTTTGTACGCGGTGCTGAGATTTTGATGAATGCTGCCGTAAACTTCCCTGACTTGGATTTTATGGACTTTGGAAGTGGATTCAAAGTACCTTATTATGAAGGAGGCAACGAGACAGATATAGAGGCGGTAGGTGAAAAAATATCAGCACGTTTCACAGAGTTTTGTGATAATTATAACCGTGAATTGACTTTAGTTTTTGAACCAGGTAAATTTTTAGTGAGTGAAGCTGGTTATTTTTTAGTAAAGACAAATGTGGTGAAAACAACACTTTCAACTGTATTTGCAGGTATTGACAGTGGTTTGAATCACTTAATTCGTCCAATGCTTTATGATGCACACCACGAGATAATTAACGTGAGCAATCCCGTTGGACGGTCGCGTATTTATACCGTTGTCGGATACATTTGTGAGACGGATACATTTGGTGTGAACAGAAAATTGACAGAAGTGCACGAAGGTGATATCCTGTGTCTGCGTAATGCGGGCGCGTATTGCTTTAGTATGGCGAGTAATTATAATAGTCGATTTAGACCTGCGGAGGTTTTGGTGCATAACGGGAAAGCGCATTTGATTAGAAAGAGAGAGAATATGGAAGACTTACTGCGCAATCAAGTAGAAATTCCTGCTTTGAAAAGGGAAGAAGTGGCGGCTTAAAAAAAAGGCTTGTACGTAAAGTGCAAGCCTTTTTTTTGTAAAGGAAATTTCTTGGAAATTACCTTTGTCATTCTGAACGCAGTGAAGAATCTGAGAGGAACGTTACACTCAGATTCTTTACTGCATTCAGAATGCCAAACAAAAAAACTATGTTTTTTTGTTTGGTAAAAAAGTTCGTTAATGATAAAATATTTTAACTAAATAAAACTATTTTAAAATTACTTTGTTTAGTTTCTAAACTAAGTTAATTTTGTATCGTATAATTGCACAGAATTAACCAAACCAAACAAGGTTCTTTAACAAATCCCGTGACGGGAAAAAATAAAAATCAAGTAGCGACTTAGTTTTTTATTTTTTCATGTCACTTGAAAGGGGATTTGTTAAAGAATCATAGACAACCAGCTATGCTAAACAAGCTTTATCGTCATAATCTAACCCTCCTCACAGACCTCTACCAACTTACGATGGCACACAGTTATCGCGAAGCAAAAATGCACAATCGCGAGGCTGTTTTTCATCTCTTCTTTCGCAAAAATCCCTTTGGAGGAGACTACGCAGTAGCGGCAGGTTTAGAATTAGCCGTAGACTATTTAAGGCAGCTAAAATTTGGCGTTTCTGATATTCAATACTTAGGCGGAATAAAAGGAAATGATGAGCAGCCCTTATTCAACGAAAGCTTCTTAAATTTCTTGCAACGCTTTGAATTTCAATGTGATATAGATGCAGTGCCTGAGGGAACAATCGTTTTTCCTCATCAACCATTAGTACGTGTGCAAGGACCATTGTGGCAATGCCAAATCATTGAAACAGCCTTACTGAATATCTTGAATTTTTCTACCTTAATCGCTACCAAAGCAGCACGTATAACTGCCGCTGCACAAGGCGAACCTGTATTAGAATTCGGCTTGCGTCGTGCCCAGGGAATCGACGGAGGATTGACAGGTTCACGCGCCGCATACATAGGTGGCTGTCACGCAACGAGTAATGTTTTAGCAGGTAAATTATGCGGAATACCCGTCAAAGGCACACACGCGCATTCATGGGTGATGAGTTTTGATAATGAAATGGAAAGTTTCCTTGCATACGCCAAAGCGATGCCGACCAATAGCACATTTTTAGTAGATACTTATGATACTGTCGAAGGCGTAAAAAATGCGGTAATCGTCGGAAAGAAACTAAGAGAAGAAGGCTTTGAAATGAATGGAATTCGATTGGATAGTGGTGACTTAGCGGACTTGAGTAAGAAAGCGCGGGTGATTTTAGATGAAGGTGGATTTCCAAATGCTAACATAGTTGCCAGCAATGATTTGGACGAATATCGCATCAAAGAATTAAAAGATAAGGGCGCGAAAATCACAGTCTGGGGAGTAGGTACACGATTAGCGACTGCATTTGACCAACCAGCTTTGGGGGGCGTTTATAAGTTAGCAGCATTAAGAAATGAAGGGGGAGAATGGGATTACAAAATCAAGCTTTCAGAGCAAGCAATCAAGACAAGTAATCCAGGGCGCCTTGCCGTTCGTCGTATGTTTGATAATGGAATTCCTCAAGCAGATGTTATCTACGATGCAAACTTAGATGACGACCAAAAATTCATACTCAAAGAATTTAAGACAGATAAAGAAATTCCATTTAACTTTGCCGACGGAAAAGACCTCCTACAGCCTATTTTTCAAAAAGGAAAATATGTAGCAAAAGAGGAAACTGTCCACCAAATGCGAGAAAGAACGCTTGCGCAAATCGGACTTTTCGCGAAAACAGACCTGAAAAGCTACAAAGTAGGCTTAGAGCAAAACGTCTGGCAAAAGAAACAACAACTAATGCAACTACGGAGTAGTTAAAATGAATAACCGCAGTTGCAATGCGTGAAAGAGAAACAACAACTAACGCAACTACGGAGTAGTTGAACATGAATAACCCCGTATGAAATGCGGGGAGGAAAAGAAAAAACATGAAACTAAACTTCCGCAAATACCAAGGCACTGGCAATGACTTCGTCATGATTGACCAGCGCGAAACCCAACACCTCACACGCGAAAGTGTCGAACAAATCCGTCACCTCTGCGACCGCCGCTTTGGCATCGGAGGAGACGGACTCATCCTACTCCAAAATAAAGAAGGCTACGACTTCGAGATGATATATTTCAACTCAGACGGCAATGAAAGTACTATGTGTGGCAATGGCGGACGCTGCATCGTCGCTTTTGCAAAAGCCCTCGGCGTCATCGAGAATAAATGCAAATTCTTAGCAATAGACGGCGACCACGACGCACTCATCAGAGAAGATGGTTGGGTCGAACTGAAAATGGGAAATGTCGGCAAAGTAGAAATCGGAGAAGATTATTACGTCTTAGATACTGGTTCGCCGCACTACGTCGTTTTTGTAGAAGATTTAGATGATATCAATGTGCCTGAAAGTGGTTCTTTGATACGTTATAATGACCGATTTCGGAAAGAGGGAATCAATGTTAACTTCGTAGAGCAAGCAGACGAGTCTCTATTAGTCGGAACTTACGAAAGGGGAGTAGAGGACGAAACTTTATCCTGTGGAACTGGCGTAACTGCTTGTGCCATAGCACAATACCTCAAGTCAGATAAGAAGGGACAAATGCAAGTTCCAATCCAAGCTAAAGGCGGCAAATTAAGTGTACGCTTTTCTGAAAATGGTAAAAATGGTTTTGAGGATATATGGTTGAGTGGACCTGCTACGGAGGTTTTTAGGGGCGAGGTGGATGTGGACTTAGATGCTGTTTAAGTATATAAATATTGAACAAAATGGAGGGTAAATTTCTTATAATAGAGAATTGACCTTGGCAGCTAAAGCTACCTGTACCACGAAATAGACATCATGAAAAAATTACTAATACTACTCGCATTCATAGCGAGTCAAAATTTAATGGCGCAGCAAGACATCGTGCCTGCTGAGATTAATTGGGGACCAGAATATTCTGAACCTGCGGGCACTTATATTTCGCGTATTATCTCGAATATCCCTGGCGGTTTTACAGCCTTACGCCGTAAACAGCCAGGTGGACTAAATCCACGTGAGCGCGTTTGGGTAGAGCAATATTCGAATAATATGAAACTCAAGCGTTCGGAAGAATTAGACTTGAAATTTAAAAAGAAATGGCGAGATTTTGAAGACGTCATTATGTTGGGAAACAAGCTGTGGTATTTGACCTCATTTAATAATGTTGGGAAGAAGAAAAACTATCTTTTTGCTCAAAAATTGAGTAGTCGCTTGGTGCCAGACAAAAACTTGCAGTTGGTAGGAGAGATTGATAGTAAAAACAAAGTTAGAGAAGGGAATTTTGACACGCACATCTCTACAGATAGTACTAAATTGTTGATTTACAATCAATTGCCTTATGAACGTAACACGCCTGAGCGTTTTGCTTTTCGAGTTTTTGATAAGGATATGAATGAATTGTGGAAGAAAAATATCACTCTGCCTTATGCCGATGATGTTTTTGCGGTTAAAGAATACCGCGTAGATGGCGACGGAAACGTCTATGTTTTGGGTATTATTTATGAAAGCAGAGGTGCGCGCACGCAAGTAGGAGGACGTCCTGCTTATCGTTATACCGTATTGGCTTATACAAATAATGGCGAAGAAAAGAAAGAATATAAAATCGATTTAAGAGAAAGATTTATTACCGATTTGACCTTCCGAGTCGGACGAGATAAAAATCTAATTTTAGCAGGATTTTACTCTGAGCGCAATGCCAGCAATGCAAAAGGAACTTGCTACTTTAGAATTGATTCTAAGTCAAAACAAATACTACAGCAAACACTCAAGGAATTCGAATTTGAGTTTTTGACCGAAGAAATGACGGATGGACAGCGCCGTCGTGCAGAACGCGCTGAGCAACGCGGGGACTCCAATCGCGAAGCAGAGTTATATAGCTATAGCTTGGACGATTTAATATTGCGAAGTGATGGTGGTGTAGTATTGGTCGGTGAACAGTATTATGTCTATCAAGACCGTACCCAAGACTATTACTCAGGTCGATTTAGTACAACCTACTATTATAACTACAATGACATCATCGTCGTAAATATCCGACCAGATGGCGAGATAGAGTGGGCGAGTCGCATTCCTAAGCGTCAAAGGACAATTAATGACGGAGGATATTTTTCTTCTTACGCGATGTCTATCACACGCGGGAAATTGTATTTTGTCTACAATGACAATGCCCGAAACCTTGACCCAAACCGCCGCAATAGTATCTTTAACTTTAGCGGTAGTGGTTCTGTCATTGCAGTAGCACAAGTGGATATGCAAGGAGAGGTACGGACTTTCCCGATACAAAACAATCGCGATGCTTCTGTTTACACGCGTCCGAAAGTTTGTAAGCAAAATGGGAAGCGGACAATGGCGATATATGGAGAGGATGGACGTCGATATCGCTTTGGGCAATTATTATTTGAATAATTTAATTATTTCTTAATTTAATTTTTATCGCTGCAAGTGTTGATTTCATTGACTTTTGCTTAGGAATAAAACAATAATCTTGCTCCTTATTGGAATAGATTAAAGTTTTTTATCAAAAAAAGAAAGATAAATTATGTAGTTCCAAAAATAGCTTCTATCTTTGCGGTCCCATTGAAAGAAATGGTAATTTAAATATCGCGGGGTGGAGCAGCTGGTAGCTCGTCGGGCTCAAGAAATTGTATATTTTGACGACATTAATTCTTTATGAGAAACGAAATAAAGAATGTGTTTTTTAAACTATCGTCATAATATCTTGGGCTGCTTAGTCGGAAACGATTAAGTGAATTCTGTCAAATTCGGGGAAGCCTTTAATATGGTAATCCCGAGCTAAGCTTTGGTAATTTTATTATTATCACTGAAAGTGTAGAGACTTGATGGCAGACACCTAAATCTTGATTTATCAAGGCATGGTGAAGAGAAAGTCCGGACTCCAAACTCAGAAACTTTCTGAGGCAGTGAAAACTGTAGAAGTGCGCATAACCCGAAGGTCACAGGTTCGAGTCCTGTCCCCGCTACTAAGA
>CALDUB010000047.1 GCA_937923465.1 uncultured Saprospiraceae bacterium | reverse complement strand
GCCATTATACTTGTTCTTTTTCCTTCTAAAAAACACAAAAAAGTAGTTCCGTAGCCCTGCTATGCAACGATTTTTTGAATTTCTTAGAAGAAAAAATTACTACGCATTATGGCTCAATTTATTAAATCACTTTTACTTATTGCTCATAATTCATTTGTTTTGATGAAAGATGAATCAATATCGGAAAATATTTGTAACTGCTCAGGTCGGTATCGGTCACTTCTGTTAAAAAAGAGTTGTAAAATTAAATTTTAGCAAAAAAACAAACAGAAGTTAGTGCCCGATACCTTTTTTAGCCCTGAAAAGGTATCGGGCACTAATTTTTGTTGAGGTTTGGTCGAATTCTTAAATCGACATCATTGATTTGAATAAAGTGACCGATACCTGATTACAAATATTTAGACTACAAGCGCACTCCGCGAATTTTAATATTGATATAATCCTCCATTTTTTGCAGATTATAACCACCGTCACGCGCACGTTCGACATAACGCGGCGTCAATCCATGAATGCGCGCATTGACATAATCTTGCAAGCGGTCATTATCAAATCCTAAGTCTCTCAAAGAGTCAATATATTCAGGTGATACACCATGGATTTTTGCGCCCTTAATATCATCAAGGTCCAAGTTTCTGAAGCCCATACGCTTCATTTTATTGATATAATTTGGGCTTACGCCGTGAATTTTTAACCCTTTAATATCTTCCAAATTGACATCTGGGAAACCTGCAGCACGGATACTTTTTAAATAACTTTCGCTGACACCATGAATTTTTAAACCCTGTATTTCATCTAATTCTGCGTCTTTATAGCCCATTGCGCGCACTTCACGGACATAGTCGGTACTAACGCCATGAATTTTTGCATTAATAATATCTTCGTACTGAAGATTGTCAAAACCTACGGAGGATAAAGACTGAACGTACTCCGGAGACACACCATGAATAGCGCCATGTTTCAAATCTTCTAAACTTAAATTTGGAAAACCTGCAGCACGCATATCTGCAGCAAACTTAGCAGTAACGCCGTGAATTTTGGCATGTTTAATTTCATCTAAACTTAAATTATCAAAACCAAGTTTGCTTAATTCCTCGGCATATTCAGGACTAATCCCGTGTATTTTTGCTTCAATTAATTCACGTGTGCTTTCAATCTCAAAACCTAACTTGTCTAGGCTTTTGATATAATCCATACTCACATCATGAATGGCTAAATCACGTAAGAATCCACCAGAAATATCAAATCTTTTAGTACGCAATTCTTTGACGTAGTTTTTATTAATATCGGCAAAGAAAAAGTGCAATAAATCACGGTCATTCTCGTCTTTGATATCAACGCCTTCTGACTTTAGATACTTTGCGAAGGCGGCACTTCCTGCAAATTTGAACTTACCTTCACCAAAGTTGTCTTGACCAAATTCTCCCTCAAAAGTCAAAATGCCCGCGTCTCTTTTTACTGTAAATGAACTTCGTGCTCCGATTGGAATATTGCTCAACTCGGACTTATCAAAACACTCCGACGAAATCCACATACTATGCTGTGCAGGGCGACTATTATTGATTTGAAAGCAGACTTGATTGCCGGCGATTTCTCCCTGCCATGTACCTGGACGTGTGTTCGTATCACCTGAGTAATATCGGATTTCTGTGATGACCTTTCCCGTCCCGTCGGTAGTTACTTCTGTATGTTTATTTAACTTGCTTTTGGTTTCTCTTTTTAAACCATTTTTCAAATCTTGTTTGCGAATGGTGCCGCCACTTTCTGAGTCATACACCAATTCTTCACCGTCCCCATTCACGTAGAAATGACTTTCATCCTCTTGATTATATTCGTGTTCTTCCGTTTTAGAGTGCTCTTCGCCGTTTTCATCGACATAGTATTTACGTTCGGGCTCGTTTGGTATAGTGTCTGTTATTGTAGTGTTACTAATTCGCTCGTTATCAATATTTTGTGTGGTTTTTTCTTGAGTAAATGTTTCATTTTTTTCATTGGATACAACATTATTCATACTCATCATAGACAAGCCGAAAAGCGGTAAAATGAATAAATATTTCCAAAAAGAACGGGCGGAAGATTTCTTTGTATTCATCATGGTTATTCTGTCTTTTAAAAATGATTGATTGTAATTGGTTGTTAAATTCAGCGGGTGCTGAGGCACAGAAACTTGCAGCAAACTCAATTGATAGCGTTGTTTTTCTGTTCCTTGTCGGAGCATACTATGGTCGGTTAGGTATTCCAAATTGTTGGTGATGGCACGTCGGTAAAGCCAAACAATCGGATTGAACCAAAATACAATTAAGACGATTTCAGCAATCATTTTATCGAAGAAATGCACTTGGTTGATGTGGATTTTTTCGTGGTCAATGATTTGCTCAAATGTGTCAGGGTCATACTTGGCAGGATTGACAAATATGGCATTGAAAAAAGAGTAGGGGGCTTCATCTTTTACCAATTCTACGATGCGATATTTGCCGTCTTTCATAGAATTAAGTGAAGTTATTCTTGCTATTAATAGTAACAATTGCACTAAAAACGTCAAAGCAAAAACGCCTAATCCGATGAAGTATAAATACCTCAATACTTGATTAAAATCAAGCGTTGATAGATTTGTTGTTTCTTGGATTTTAGTTGGTTGAATATCGTTGGGAGCGGTGTCTTGTCCCGTCGAAATTGTATTGTTTTTTTCGATAGCTAAAGGCGTCTCCGCAACTTCTGTAATCGTTGGAACTGCTGTTTTTATCAACTCGACAATCGGTTCTTGTTGCTTTAAAGACCAACTCTCAGGGATACTAATGAATGGCAATCCAATAGAAATCAAGATACTCGAAATCAAAACCCAACGGTTCAATTTAAAGAATGTCTCGCGGCGCAATAGCAACCAATAGAAGGCAAAACAAGCCGTCAAAAGGATAGAGGTATGCAATAAATAAGGCATGATTGATTTGTTTTCTTGATTTTGAAATTA
>CALDUB010000046.1 GCA_937923465.1 uncultured Saprospiraceae bacterium | reverse complement strand
TTCATATGTGAGAGAATATTTTTCGTTTGCTTTGGCTTTGAAAACCGCCAATACCCTACGGTCTTTAAGGATTTTTAAAGTGAAAGCAGGCGGAAAATTGTCCTCACATATGAGATTAGTTAAATTCAAACAGCTTCTTAGTGAATAACTAGTTTTTTAAGATAAATGGTAACTTTCAATGAGTCATTGACATTAAACACTTAATTTTCTTGGTTTTTTTTAACTACTTTCACTAAATTAAACATTTGAACTTTTTCAAACTGTTTTATATTTACAAGACACTTCTAAATCGTTTTTCCCTTTAAAAAAACGCAAAATAAGTGTCGTCTATTTGACATTAAAGATATTTCCTTTTTTTGTACCTCTATCATTAGGGGGACACTTGTTAAACAGCAGAAGAGTCATAAACGCTGCATCAAGCTTAAAATATTTTATATTTATCTTTATTTGTCCTGTTATTTCGCTACTTTTTTCTATGTTTGTTAAACCAATAAATCTGGTACTTATATAGTTGTAATAAATTTGTTTTTTGACAGTTTTTACATCTTACTTATCTTAAATAGTCATTTCACCAAATTTAATTTCTATAAATACATGTATTTTAATTCAAATGGGAAAGAAGAAGTCAGCTATGATGCAATAGTTGTGGGGTCAGGAATTAGCGGTGGTTATGCTGCTATGGAGTTGTGCGAAAAAGGAATGAAAACTTTAGTTTTGGAAAGGGGATTTGAGGTGAAGCATCTGCAATATCCAACGGCTAATCTAGATACTTGGGATATGCCTAATAGGGGAGTAACTCCTGAAGAGGAAGTCGCGAAGCATTATGCAAAACAAAATAGAACGGGATATACCGTAACTGAAGCAAGGAAACATTTATTTGTTAAAGATAGTGAGCATCCGTATCAAGAAACGAAACGTTTTGATTGGATGCGTGGATATCACACAGGTGGACGTTCCTTGATGTGGGGAAGACAAAGTTACCGTTGGTGCGAGATGGATTTTGAGGCAAATAAAAAAGATGGACATGGTGTAGATTGGCCAATTCGGTATGCAGACTTAGCGCCTTGGTATGACCGTGTTGAAAACTTCATTGGAGTGAGTGGGCGCAAGGAAGGCTTGACACAATTACCTGATGGTCAGTTTTTACCACCGATGGATATGACCTGTGTAGAGGAAGAATTTAGGGACAAAGTGGCTGCTAGTTTTGGCGGTCGTAATGTGACGATAGGTCGTACTGCTCATTTGACAGGAAAGTTAAAACATAATAAAACACCTAACAGAGGCTTATGTCAAAGTCGTAATCGCTGTATGCGTGGTTGTCCATTTGGAGCTTACTTTAGCAGTCAGTCGTCTACTCTTTTTGTGGCAGAAGCATCTGGCAATATGACAATGCGCTCTAATTCTATTGTGCATTCTCTTATTTATGACAAAGAAACGAAGCGTGCAACTGGTGTACGCGTAATAGATGCAGAGACAAAAGAAACACACGAGTATTTTGCGAAAATAATCTTTGTTAATGCTTCTGCCATTGGTTCTACTGCTGTTTTGATGCAATCAAAGTCAGAGGCAATGCCCAATGGTATCGGTGCAACTAGTGGCGAATTAGGACATAATCTAATGGACCACCACTTCCAAGTTGGGGCAGGTGGTACATTTGACGGATACGAAGATAAATATTACAAAGGACGTCGTCCAAATGGTATTTATGTTCCGCGTTTCCGCAATCTTGATGCAGACTCAACGATGCCAGATTTTGTTCGTGGATATGGCTACCAAGGTGGCGCATGGCGCGACGGCAACTACCGTAATAGTGAGCAAGCAGGCTTGGGTGGTGACATCAAAGACTCTATGATGCAGCCTGGACCATGGAAAATGAAAATTAATGCATTTGGTGAGTGTCTACCATACCACGAGAACAAAATGACTTTAGATTATGATAATCTAGACCAGTGGGGCTTACCGACTGTGAATTTTGATGCAGAATGGAAGACCAACGAATGGAACATGCGCGAAGACATGAAAAGCGCAGCGGCAGAAATGTTGGAAGCGGCAGGGTTTAAGGACGTCGAAACTTTTGAGAAGCCAGATTACCCTGGTTTGGGTATTCACGAAATGGGAACAGCTCGTATGGGACGCGACCCCAAAACATCTGTTCTTAACGCAAATAATCAGGTCTGGGATGCTCCAAATGTATTTTTGACAGACGGTGCTGCAATGACCTCTGCGTCTTGTGTGAATCCTTCTTTGACCTATATGGCATTGACGGCGCGTGCGGCTGATTTTGCAGTGAAAGCCTTGAAGAAAGGGGATATTTAATTGTTGGTTACTAGTTATTATGTTATTTGTTATTGTGGATTTGATTTGAGTCATTGTTGTTAATTTTTGATTCAAAATATCCTTTGTGGAATACTCTAATTATCTGATTATTAGATATTTATGCTGAAATAACCAATGACACACAAAATCTAAAAAATGAACAGAAGAGATATATTAAAATATACTTCACTAACCTTTGGTGTAGTCGCAACGGGTGGCGCGATGTCAGCCTTGTTGAGTGGTTGTAAAGTAGAACCAAAACTTAATTTTACGCCAGAGTTTTTAAGTTTAGACGAAGTTCAAACATTGACATCTGCCGTAGATATTATTTTTCCAAAAACAAGTACGCCAAGTGCTTCTGAGGTTGGTGTGCCTGAATTTATGGATGCTATGTTAACCAATGTAGCAGATGTGGTGGGGAAAGAGAAGTTTAAAGCGGGTATGATAAAACTCAATGAAACGGCGCAAGCGGAACATGGCAGTGCTTATAACGATTTGGACGAAGCCACTAAATTAGCCTTTCTAACTAAAGTAGATGCTGCTGCATTTAGTGGAGATAAAGCTAAAGATGATGTTCTTGGAGAATTTTGGAGAGGTGTCAAAGGCGATACTTACTTTGGCTATTTTAGTAGCGAAAAAGTAGCGAAAGACGTACTTGTTTATTCTCCTGTACCTGGTCCTTATGAAGGTTGTGTAGATTTAGCTGCAACGACTGGTGGTAAGACGTGGGCTTATTAAAGAGTTGAAAATCTGAGAGTTGTGCGTTTGTATCTTGATAAACTCACAACTCTCAACCCCAAACCTTCAACTCTCAACCTTCAAAACTCTTTCTGTGTTTTTTTTCCTTTCTAAATTCTTCCTTTTTCTAATTCAACCGCTTAACTGGATATTAGGATTGACTATCTATGGTCTCGTAGGCAAAAATCCTAAACGTAAACGTCGTGCATTGCGCATTGCCGTAGGAATGTTGTTTATTATCTCAAATCCAATAATTGGCAATTTTGTTGCTAAAACTTATGAAGCAAAAGGAGTCGCAGTCGCTTCCTTAACTTCTCAATATGATTACGCAATCGTCTTAGGAGGGTTTGCGAATCTAGCATCTCCTTATGATGATGACCGTTTAAATTTAAACTTTTCTGCTAATAGACTAAGTCAAACCATTGATTTATATCATCAGGGAAAAATAAAAAAAATAGTCCTTTCGGGGGGGAATGGAAATGTACTAGGAAATCAAGAAAACGAAGCCGTAAATGCTTTTGCCTACTTGAGGCGTATTGGAATACCTGACGAGAATATAATTATTGATAAAAAGTCTCGAAATACTTATGAAAATTTTAAGTATTCGAAGGAATTATTGAAAAATGGCAAAGATTCTGCGAACATACTTGTGATTACTTCTGCTTTTCATGTACCACGTAGTCGTCTCATTGCTAAAAAAGCGGGAGTGGCTTGTGATTTTTTTCCGACAGGTTTCTTCTTTAAAGATTGGGAATTGGCTCCGTCAGCTATTATCATTCCTGATGTTGATAATATTAAGATGTGGCAAGTAATGATAAAGGAATGGTTTGGCTTGGTGGCATATAAGATGAAGGGGTATATTTAATTTGGACTTTATGGTCATTGGTTTTTATAAAATCGGTTGGTAAAATTTGACATTAATTACTCAAATGGTGACTCAAAGTCAAATGCTGTCAACTTAGTGGAAATAGACTTCCAGTATGACTTGGCAGGAACACGGAAAAACACGGATAGAACGCGGATTTTATTTAGTACTCTTTAAAAATCCGCGTAAATCCGTTTAATCCCCCGCTGCTCGCGGGGCAGGCTGTGTCATCCGCGTTTCTATCATGCGCTCTTTGCATACTATTATTGTGCACTTTTAACAAGATGCTTCCTAAGTTGACGGCATTCGACTCACGTGTCCGTAAGGAAAGTCACCTTTTGAGTACTGCCCTGCAACTTACCAACCAAAACCATAAAGAGTCAAAAAATAACCACTTCTGTATTTTTAAACTCAAACTTAAAATAGTAATGCAAAATCCTTGGAAGACATTAAAAATAAAAGAAGTATACGACAATCCTTGGATTAATGTAACACATAGAGATGTGATAAATCCAGGTGGCGGAAAGGGTATTTACGGTGTAGTTCATTTTAAAAATCTAGCAATAGGTATTGTACCATTGGATAAAGACTTGAACACATGGTTGGTGGGACAATATCGATATACAATGGACGAATACACTTGGGAAATTCCCGAAGGAGGTGGCATTGTCGGCGTGGACCCACTAGAGGGCGCCAAACGGGAACTACAAGAAGAAACGGGTATAGTTGCTGCTAGTTGGCTGAAAATCACTGATTTAGCGACGAGTAATTCGGTGACAGATGAAAGAGGTATTATCTATGTTGCAAGAGATTTGACTTTTGGAGAAGCTGAACCAGAAGAGTCTGAAGATTTGAAAGTTAAGAAAATTCCTTTCTCTGAAGCAGTTGAGATGGTCATGCGTGGCGAGATTACAGATTCTCTGGCGATGATTGGAATCATGAAGGTGAAATTGATGCTGGATAGGGGAGAGTTGTAAGATTTATGAAGTAGGAGGACTTTGATTTGTTAATTGATAAGTATAGGTAAAAAAACAACAAAAAAGGCTGACAATGTAAATTGTCAGCCTTTTTTGTAAGTAAGAAATTTCTTACAACTTCGGACATTTTACTTTATCCTTGCGTGAAGAAGGATGTACATAAGAAGCTGAAATTTCAAACGCACCACGTGAATTTGTAGGAGCAGTTAAAGCACCAGCATTTACATCGTAGCTTAATCCAATGTTCCAACGCCCCATTTCTAAGACAGCTGTATAAATCATAGAAGGAAAACTCAAACCAGAGTCTAAGTTATTTACCAAATCTCCCCATACACCTACACGGATAGCGACTTCGCGCCAATCACTGTTCGTATAGCGAAAGTTCGTTCCAAATATCGTGTTTAATGAAGGTCCTTGTCCCATTACAATAATGGCTGGTAACATACTCAACTCGCGAGATAATGGTAATTCACCACCGATTTGACCATTCCATTTCATATTTAATTCACCAGCATCACCACTTTCAAAGAAAGTAATTCTTGGGGCATTAAGGTGGTGCAAAGAACCACCAGCATAGATACTCATGTTGTCATCAAAGACAGCGTACCACATCAATCCTGCATTGAAATCAATGTAGAAATCACTCATGTTATTGATGCTTTCACCGCTTGGGGTTCCAAAATTAATCTGCTCATTAGTAATATCATATTGGCTAGAAAACCACAATTTATCTCCTTGAATAGAGTGTTGTCCTCCACCTACTTGAGCGCCAGCAATTAAATATTGAGTACCCGTGCCATAGCGACCACCAGATAGTTTCTTCATATAAGAAAGTCCGATACTTCCTTGATTACGTGTATAACCAGAAGTACCAGCCTCGTCACGCAAAACATTCACGCCATAAGATAAAAAGTCATTACGACCGATACCGTGACGCATTTCAAAGCTACCAGCTACAGTACGAAAAGGATTATTATTGATAATACTTGCCCATTGCTCGCGGTAATTCATAGTGGCGCGAAAGCGACCGTCAAAAACGCCTAATAGGGCAGGGTTAGTATGTGTTGGTGCAGCGTAAAATTGCGCTAAATGCGGGTCCTGTGCATGTAATTCTGAGGGATTAGCAAAGAATGTAACAAAAGTAATCGCAATAAATAAGTGTAATAAGTTTTTCATATAAAATATACTATTAGATTTCTTATCAATTAGGGTAAAAGAGATTGGATACTCTCAATCTAATCTATCAAAATCTTCAATTTAGCTTCTAAGGAACGCGAAAAAAATAGATTCAGAATCTGAACAGGATTTTTTGCTCCCAATTTGCACTTTGAAAATCCTTATTTAGCTAGGCTATACGCGGTTTTCAGAGCCCAAATTGAAAACAAAACTTCTCTACTCAGATTCT
>CALDUB010000045.1 GCA_937923465.1 uncultured Saprospiraceae bacterium | reverse complement strand
ATTGGATTGTATGTGACTTATGGGATTTATGGTGGCTTTGGAGATATTTTTTCTAAAGCTATGGAACATACGGACTTAAGAAAATTGATAAGTCTCCCTGGTAGTGGCGTTACTGCTGCGTCTTGGTTGACTTCTTTAGTTTTATCGATGAGTGCCATTCTGTTTTTACCCCGTCAATTTCACATTGCGGTTGTCGAAAATACCAATCCGAGATTTGTCGAAAAAGCAGCATGGTTGTTTCCCTTGTATCTATTTTTGATAAATATTTTTGTGATACCAATTGCCTTTGGCGGAAAAATGCTCTTTAAAGAAGGGAGTATTGCTGCGGGAACATACGTATTGAATTTGCCGCTACATTTTGACCAAAACCTGTTGGCAATGTTTGTTTTTATCGGTGGTTTTGCTGCCGCGACAAGTATGGTCATTGTGTCTGTTATTGCCTTGAGTATCATGATTAGTAACAATATTGTTACTCCCATTTTACTCAAATCTTCGGTTATCAAAGACGGAATAGTCTCGGATGTTTCTTACCGCTTACTTTGGATGCGACGTATCGGAATTATGGTGGTGCTCTTAATGGCTTACGGATATTATGAGGCTGTTGCTAAGGATTATTCATTGATATCAATTGGGATGATTTCTTTTACAGCAGTCGCTCAATTCGCGCCCGTTGTCATCGGCGGGCTTTATTGGAAAAGAGCAACGAAACCTGCGGCAATCGCGGCTTTGATTATCGGTTCGTGTCTATGGTTTTACACCTTGCCTTTGACTACATTGTGCGAAAGAGGTATTATTTCGCAGACAATTATAGAGAACGGTTTGTGGGGCTTTAACTTTTTAAAACCCGATGCTCTGTTTGGGTTGGAAGGTTACGACCGGATTACACACGGGGCATTTTGGAGTTTACTTTTTAATGTTTTTACGTTTATTACGGTTTCCTTAAATACCAAACCAACGTCATTAGAAGTGACACAAGCCGATTTATTCGTTGATATTTATAAATATACAAAAGGAAAAAATGACTTAGAGGTCATGAAACGCGAAGCCAAGATTGATGATGTAAAAAAATTGCTCTATCGTTTTTTGGGAGAAATACGCGCACAAGAAATATTAGTAAGCTACGAAAAACTCAATAAACTCAGCCTAAACCAAACGGTCACAGCAAGTGCAGATTTGATTAATTATGCAGAAACGCATTTAACAGGAGCCTTAGGCGCCGCATCTGCCAAAGCTGTGATTAGCTCTATTGTAAAAGAAGAGCCGATTTCTCTGGAAGAAATCATGGACATATTAGACCAAACTCAGGAGATAGTATCTTATAGTAAGGCTCTTGAAATAAAATCCGAGGAATTGGAAGCGACGACCCGACAACTAAAATCAGCGAATGAAAAGCTAAAGGAATTAGACCTCCTAAAGGCTGATTTTATTACGACTGTTACCCACGAGTTAAGAACACCTATCACTTCTATAAAAGCCTTATCAAAAATTTTGGCGGATAATCCGCAAATCGGAACAGACAAAAGAGAGAAGTATTTACACATCATCGTGAACGAAAGTGAGCGTATTGCTCGGATGATAAATCAGGTTTTGGATTTAGAAAAAATCGATACCCTGAATGAAAAGTGGGAAATGACTGATGTTAATTTGAATGAAGTCATTGAACAAACATTGTCAGGGTTTGAGCAGACTCTATTAGAAAAAGGCATCGAATTAAAGACAAATTTAATCAATAAGGAAATCATTGTCGAAGGAAATAAAGACCGACTGATACAGGTTATTGTCAACTTGGTTTCTAATGCCATAAAATTTTGCTCTAAAGAACAAGGCATTATCAAAGTAGAGTTGCAAAATATCAATGATTTTGCGGTCATTAAAATCACAGACAACGGCTTCGGCATTGAAAAGAAAAACCAAAGTTTAATTTTCGAAAAATTTACGCAAGTAAACGATGACTCATTGGGGAAACCAAAAGGAAGTGGATTAGGGCTTTTTATTTGCCGAAGAATTATACAACGCCACAACGGATTTCTGACATTGGAAAGTGAGAGTGGAAAAGGGGCAGAGTTTAAGATTGAGTTACCTTACATTTATGAATAAGTAAAAACGATTCAATAATATAAACCATAATACTTGTTAAATCTTTTTTGCTAATACCAACTTATGAAAAATAATAATCAGGTCAAAGTACTCTTGGTAGATGATGAGCCTAATATCTTGGTTGCTATAGAATTTCTAATGGAGCAGCAAGGATACTCAGTTCGTACAGCCTACAACGGACAATCTGCTTTGTCAGCTATCGAAAGTGAGCTGCCAGATGTCATCGTTTTAGATGTAATGATGCCCGGCATGGACGGTTTTGAAGTCGCAAAAGCGGTCAGGGACAATCCTGCTTGCAGCAATATTCCGATTGTCTTTTTAACGGCAAAAGGTACTTCTGATGATAAGTGGAAAGGTTATGAAAGCGGCGGCGAAGTATATCTTATCAAGCCGTTTGATAACGATGAATTGGTAAATACAATCAAAGAATTGGTTGAATATAATTAAAAAGGGACATTAAAAATCAAAGTTTTTTTCAAACAAAAGAACTAAAATATTATGACATTACAAATCAAAAACCTCGAGCAATACAAAGAGGTATACCAAAATAGCATAGAAAACCCAGAAAGGTTTTGGGAAGAGCAGGCGGAGACTTTCACTTGGCAAAAAAAATGGAATAAAGTTCTTGATTGGAACTTTAAAAAACCTGATATCAAGTGGTTTGTCGGCGGCAAATTAAACATTACCGAAAATTGTTTAGACCGTCATCTGGAAGAAAGAGGAGAGGATGTCGCTATCATTTGGGAACCGAATAATCCTAATGACAAAACGGTTAGCTACACTTACAAAGAACTCCACAGGGAAGTTTGTCGTACTGCTAATGCCTTAAAAGCACTCGGCGTCAAAAAAGGAGACCGCATCTGTTTTTATATGCCAATGGTGGCAGAATTGGCAATAGCTGTCTTAGCATGTGCGCGCATCGGAGCTATACATTCCGTTGTTTTTGCTGGTTTTTCAGCCAATGCATTGGCTGACCGTATCAAAGATGCGACTTGTAAAATGGTTATTTGTTCTGATTACAATAATCGCGGAGGAAAAAATATCCCTGTCAAAAAGGTAGTGGATGACGCATTGGCAATGGGCTGCGATAGTATCGAACACGTTTTAGTACATAAAAACACAGGCGGAGAAGTTAGCTGGAATGAAGACAAGGATGTCTGGTGGCACGATGCCCGAAAGGGGAGAAGAGGAACTTGCAAACCAACAAAAATGGATAGCGAAGACCCGCTTTTCATTCTGTATACTTCCGGTTCTACGGGTAAGCCCAAAGGAGTTGTGCACACTTGTGGTGGTTACATGGTTTACACCTGTTTCAGTTTTAAAAATGTGTTTCAATATGAGCGCGGCGATGTCTATTGGTGTACTGCCGATATCGGTTGGATAACTGGGCACTCGTATATCATATACGGACCCCTCTTAGCAGGTGCAACGACCATGATGTTTGAAGGCGTGCCTACTTATCCCGACGCAGGGCGTTTTTGGCAGGTTTGTGAAAAGCATAGAGTCAATCAATTTTATACAGCACCGACAGCTATTCGTGCTTTGATGGCTTACGGTGATTCTTTTGTTGAAAAATACGACCTAAGTAGTATCAAGGTTTTAGGCTCGGTAGGTGAACCAATTAATGAAGAAGCATGGA
>CALDUB010000044.1 GCA_937923465.1 uncultured Saprospiraceae bacterium | reverse complement strand
AAGGTCGCGCGATAGGTTTGGTTTTCGTTTTTAAATGTTGCTTTGGGGATAGATTTTGATAGTCTGTGCAGAGTTGCAAGACTACTTTTATGTCTATTAGCGGCTTTGGTGGGAATGAAACTGATTTTACCTATGGATTATTGTTTTAAGTAACCAGACATAATTATAAAAAATAAATCTATCTGCGTCCTGCGCAATGGATACATTCGGTACTTTGGGGCATATACATCAGACGGGCTTCTTGGATAAATCTTCCGCAACTACTGCATTTGCCAAAATTAGCGTTTTCTATTTTTAGAAGGGCTTTGCGTAGAGTGTCTAGTTTTCTTTTGGTGGCGCGCATTGCTGCTTCGGCTACACCTTTGTTGTTGATGGCGTCCATCCGGCTGATGCGTCCGATGCTGTTTTCAGGACTGATAGGTTTGGTGGCTTCTTTCATGCCTTCCATGTCTTTTTCTGCTTGTGCTATTGTACTTATTATTTTTGCTTTTAGGGCGATTTTGTCTAGCATATTTTGTGGCTTTCCACAGATTTCATCTGTGGTTATTCCTATTCAACTACTCCGTAGTTTTGAGAGCGACTCTAATCTTTTGGATTAGAGTCGCTTTCTTTTGACATCTCTTTTTCCTAGTTAATCACTAGTTTTTCTGTGTAAACATTTCCGTCTGCATTGATGTGTAAGAAATAAATGCCTTCAGACAAAGTAGATACATTCATTGGAAAATCGACTTCGCCGATTGCTTTTACATCTTGAACTTGTAATAAACGTCCGTCAACTGAATAAAGAGATACTTTGACCTCTGTTGCTTCGCTTGTATTCATGTGTACGTGTACGATATCCTTTGCTGGATTTGGATAAACAGCTACCGTTAAGTTCTCACCTATAGGCTCAAATGTCGAAGTCACCGTTGTACTTTCCATGATTGTTCCGCGTCCTTCAGGTGTAAAACAAGCCATATCGCCCTCGTTGCTACTGATACATGCTTCTGTATTGTAATTGACCATATTCATCATTTCGATATCATCTACATACCAACCCACATCTGAAACCGAGTCATCCGTACCAAAACGATAGCGAATGTAAACTTCTTGTCCTGCATATTCACTGAGGTCTGCATAAGTCGAAATCCAACCGTCACTATCTCCCGAAAATGCGAATAAATTAGGTGTAGAAAAAGTCAAATATTCAACTTGCCATGGATATTCTCCACGAAACATATTGCTTCCCATATTTGTCCACAGTGTCGACAATTCTGTTGGGTCACCCGTCGTGATTTCGAATAAACCTGCATCTTCGCCGCTTTCAGTATTGTAATTATGGTAAAAACGCAAAACAGGATTTTCACCTTCTACCATAATTGGCTCTGTCAAAACCAAAGCTTCAACACAGGGTACACCAATATTAAGAATGAAAAATGACTTATCTCCACTATTTGAATTATTGGTCGAAAACTGCCAGTTATTAGTAACATCGTCTGGAAAGAAAGTATCGTATCCCCATTCTGAAATATCGCCTTCGACATCCTCGTAGTACCTACGAATAGAAGAATTGTCAGGGTCAGTAGAAAGAGAGTAAGTAATAACGACCTCTTGTTCGTACGCCATATCGCCGATAGCAAAATTAATATTATTGCCAGCAACGGTTGCATCTATACTGCTCGAACCTGTAACAAAAGCAGTTCCTTCAGCTATGATATCTGATATTGTAACTCCTGTAACTGTTTGAGGCTTGTGATTCACTATAGTTAGAGTAACTTCAATATTTTCGCCTGCGACGACTAAAGGAGTTACATCTTTTCTTATTTTTAATTCCTGTACACAAATCGGCAATGGTTCAAAGTCTGCTGTTTGGTCGGCAGCAGATAAAGGAGAACCTTGGTCTGCATAAAAACCTAATCCACGACGTGCAAAAGTATTCCAAATCAAACAACTGTTTTCGCCACCATTAAGCACTTCGTCCGCTGCTAGTATAGCATCTCGTGCGTCTACAAAACCAGGCGAACACGGTTGATTTTTCATTCCTTCAAATACCAAACGTACGACTTTATTATTGCCGCCTGTTCCTTCATAAATATCCGCATCCCAGCCGTATTCATCTACAAATGCCCAGTATAAATCCCACAACATGGAGCACCACACCTCACCAACGGGGTGTATGCGTGTATTACCAGCTAGGTTAGCATAAGTCAACGGATTGACAGCCATATCTGTCGTATAAGGATACCGACGAATGCCGAATGCATCATTTGCCTGGCGACTAACATAAGTTCCGACTCCGCGTGACATATCGCCTACATCTTCTGGTTCTACGGTCATGACAAGAGCCATGAAATCAGACCAACCTTCTCCTGCTTGCTCTCTATTTGTCAAACCAAATTCGCCAGGTCCACAAGTAAGTCTGTTGCTAATTCCATGTGCATATTCGTGTGCAATAATGCCATTGTCTAAGTCGCCATCCAAACGAACAGGACTGACAGGAAGCGGTGCAACTAACGTTAATTCTAAACCATCTTCGGCAAACTGACGCAATACAGCACAATCGTTACTTTTAATAAAAACAACAGGAATATTAACTTGACTACCGTCTGTACCAGGTAGCATATTGGTCGTAGCTTCCTCATAATTACAAATAATAACACCAATCGCTCCACTGTTTTGTGCATTCAGAGCCTTCGTACCAAAACCACAACCGCCACGGTCTACTAAGGCTATTTTTCCATTGACTTCATCGCCATTAACTAATGGTTCACAAGCATCTGTCGCAAGTGCATTAAATACATTATCATTTACTTCGACAACCTCACCTGATACAGGATTGGTCGTTGTGATAGTCGTCCCCCAACCTTCTGTAACGCCTGTCTGATAAGTTCCAGCAATACTCGAAGGTGCATCAACTTGCAGATATTGAGCATCACTTGATTGGTCCCACACAAACATGCTGATGAAAGACTGCTCCCCGTCAAGAGAAGGAACGAACTCGGCATTATTAACAGAGTTTGCTTCTGCGCCCTTTTGTGCAAAAGCAATCAGAGCGTCATTGTCAACACCTTCTTCTCCGTAATTATTTGTCTGCATAGCACCTGCGTTTGGCGTAAGCCCATTAGCAGTTGAAAAATCGTGCATTACATTAATCATGTAGAATAGATTAACAGTAGCAGCATCTACATAATCAAGAGGCTCATCATCAACGTTTAATCCTTCATCAAAAATTAAATCCGAACCACCATTAGGTTCATTACCTGAACTTGTTCCATTGTTGTCCCTATCTTCGAAGGTCCAAGTATTATTTCCTCGTGTTATCGTATATTCTGGTCCGTCTATACCGTCTGTATCGTGCCATCCATAAGGCGAAGCAGTAAGCCACGCAGGGTTTTCTACCAAACTACGGTCACCATGTGCGGGACTTTGTGTGGGTACCTCAAAAACACGATATTGTGAACCGTCTTCAGCTAGAGTTGTCGTCGTTGCTGTATTTTTTGTTTGTTGTTGTGGGGCGCGACAGTGTGCATCGTGATTGTGGTATGCATTTCCGCTGAGCGAGCAATAGCTTGTTAGATTTTGCTTCTCAATGATTTCTCCCGTTGAGGCATCGACGCTGATATTAAAAAAGTCGCTATTTCCAATAGGCTTGATACTTATGTTCCAAGCTAAAATTAAAGCACTCCCCTCCTCCATACTTTGATATTTCAGGTCGGCTTTTATGTCACCTCTAGCGAAGTCTTCTCCGTCATATATATATTCACGCGTACCGACTTGCTTTTTGATTTGCAATCCATTTGTCTTGCTTATTCCCAAGTCTTTAAAAACCTGTTGCATTGCTTGCGCGGCTGTCAAATCAGGTAAAACTGTGTTTACCTTAGTATCTGCGGCAGCAATGAAACGATTACCTACAAAAAATACTTTGCCCTTTGAGTCTATAGATAGATTTAAGATAGCTTGATGTATTTTTATACCTGCATGGGTTTGTTGTAACCACACGCGACCGATTCCTGTTGATGCGTCGTAGGTCGTGCTACTGACTTGCATGTTTACTATGTCAGAGGCATTGAGTTCCCATTCTGCATATTTCTTATTCACTTCAACTAGAGCTATGTCGAGAGGTGGTATGACCTGCGCAAATGTGGAAAAAACATTGGTTAGTAGAAAAAGGAAAGTAATGTGTAATACGGTAAATTTGGACTTCATACTATACTGTTTAATTTTAAATAAGGGATTTTTTGAATAGTAGTAGACGACTGATTGCTCAGAGATGGTGTAAAATAGATTCTGTATTCAAAAAAACATATCTATATTTTTCATCATCCATTATCACGCCAGAGAGTAATCTGAGGTCAAAGATACTTTATTATCTACTGTGGAGATTTGAAAGTTTATTAATAATGTACACATCCCGTCACTTTTAGGCGACAATAAGTTTTAATCGGGTCAAAAAAATTATCATTCATCTATTTTCAACCTATTTTAATCCGAAGTGTTTCACTTTGTGGTTCTGATAGCGTAAATTTGTTTTCAGATTAAAGTTATAGTAGAAAGATTTAATAATTAGGATAAAATTTATGATCATTAGAATACATAGAGAAGGCAAGACAATTTTGACATCATTTGCATTGATATTAATAGCAATTAATAGTGCAGTTCTATATTTTGCACCTGTTGCACTTATCTTTTCCGCAGTTGTCTCCTTAGTTTTATTCCTTTTGGTCTTACAATTTTTTAGAAATCCTGTTCGACAAATTATCGACACAAATGACAACATCATATATGCTCCCGCAGATGGCAAAGTTGTCGTTATAGAGGAGACCCATGAGGGCGAATATTTTAAAGATAAACGTCTTCAGGTCAGCATATTTATGTCTCCTGTCAATGTCCACGTTAATAGAAATCCTATTAGTGGTATCGTTAGTTACTTCAAGTATCACCCAGGAAAATATCTTGTAGCTTGGCACCCTAAATCAAGTACAGAAAACGAGCGTACAACCACTGTAATTAATAATGGCGAAACAGAAATACTCATGCGCCAAATCGCAGGAGCTGTTGCAAAGCGTATTGTCAATTACCTATCTGTTGGTGAAACAGTAGAACAAGGAAAAGACATGGGTTTCATTAAGTTTGGGTCGCGTGTAGACTTGTTTTTGCCTGTAGGTACAAAACTAGAGGTAAAACTCAACGAGAAGGTAAAAGGTAATAAAACAATTATTGCACGAATTTAGAGGAGATTATTTCATAATTTTTTCTATCTCTCTTTTATTTTTAAATTTCTGTTTATCAGACATATAAAAATAAAAGATAAATGACATATAAAAAAGCAGCAGGGATTTACTCCTTGCTGCTTTTTTTATGTATCCAAAGTTTGTACTTTTGTAGTAGTTTATATCCCATTTGGATAAACTTTCCCCTTCTACAATTTTCCAGATTTATCTATCCATTAGAATTTTTAGTTCAATCAGAATATCAGATTGAAGCTCTCACTCTATTTAGATACGCTCATTCCCCTCTTGCGTAAAAACGAACTTTGATTATCAAAATTTCTAAAAATCAAAGAACACAAAACTTTTTCTAATGAAAAAATTGATTAGCTCAACCTTACTACTCCTTGCTTTGGTTATTATCTCTCAAGGATGTAAAAAAGAGGACGTAGCTCCACAAACCGAACCTGTTGTATTTGATGATGCCACAAGGGTTGTTCAAGACCAAGATGTTATCTCTCAATTGTTTGTAGTATCAGGTTATGCTCAAGCCATTGGAGCTGCACAGGCACAAAATCAGAACTTTAGAATGAATTGTGGTACGGCTACTTTTCCTACTTGTCCTAGCGGCTCAACAGGATGTGTAGATATAGATTTTGACGATTGTATCTTATTACCTTCTGGTCTAAAATTAAATGGAACTTTGCATTTTGAAACTTTTGGGACTGCGGACCCTTCTGATAACTCTCCTGCTAATACACTATTGAAGTTTAGTACTTTTACGATTAATGACCGCATCATTACTCTACCTGCTAATACTTTTATTCGTTTTCAAGATATTGCAGACCCTGTTGCTGGTTACGATTTGTTTGAGGTCTTTTCGTCTGCTGATGAAATAAATGTCGAGCATCTATTGGACGGAGGTAACACTAAGTATATTCCATTCAAAAAAGCAACCTCAACTTCTCCTGAGCCCATTCATATGAAACTACGTGTAGAACCAAGTCTTACCGTAGATTATAATTCAAATACGACTCCTGTGGATTTTTTGAACGATTTATTGAATAAAGATTTCACGATGAAGTTAGAAAAGCAACCAGGTTCTGACGGTTCTGCACCGACACATCTCTGGCAAGCAATTACTTTTAACTCGGTAGGTGCACCTACTCAAGAATTACACTTAATAACCGAAGAAGCTAATAATTCTGCGGACCCTTTTGATATCAAAGGATTAAAATTTAATCTAAACTGTCAGCATTTTACGAACGGAAAACTGTCTATGCGAAAAAGAGCTTCTTCGGGCTGCTATTACAATTATCGCGATTACGATTTTGGTTATGAAGAAGGTGGTTCGACAGAATGTGCAGACCAAACGGGACAAACTTGTGATGATTTTGTTTTACTAACAGAATACACAGGAGGTAGCGGATGTAATCTGAATGTTTTTGTTCCTACAGGACAATGTGCAAACATTGACAATCTATGTACACCTGAGTGTCGTAGTGTGCAGTGTTTTTAAAAAAAATACAAAAAAATGGTCTGTGCAAAGTGCACAGACCGCTAAATAGCCTCACAAACGAATTTAAACGCCTGTATTTTTAGTGTTTCATAATGTCTACTATTAGTTTCATAATGTAAATGTAAAAATCTTTAATCAGCTTTTCGAAAAAAAATGTATCAGTAACCCAAATATGGTGACTAATGTCAAAATATGAAGGATAAAAGTATAAATATTTCAAAATATAATTATCCTTTTCACTTTTCTATTTCAAAATTTTATATTTACTAAACAGTCCTTCTTTAAAACTACGCCCTATAGGAAACTGTAAAGCACCAATATGAACCAAATCATTTTGGCTGTCAATAATATCTATTAAGTCCGTTCGGACTACATAACTTTTCTGTATTTTTACAAATCGGTCATCTTCTAATAAATCAAGAATTCGTCTTAAAGATTGCTTGACTACATACTTTTTATTATTAGTATGCAGTGTAATATAATTACCTTCCGACTGTACCCATACGACTTCATCTACCGAAAGATTATAGTAATTCCCACGGTCTTTTATGAGTAGGTTTGTTGAGTTTTGTTTTTGTATTTCCAAAGTATCCAAGGATTATGTATAGTCTCGATTTACGAGACTTATTGCTAAATAAATTGTGAAGTGGTATAATTGAATAATCTTCAACTATGCTATAAAAGAAATACTTAGATAAAGTTTAAAATCACTTATCCTTTTTAATAAATACGATTGTAGCTATTAAGCAAAACGGTAGCAGCTTCCAGATAGTTATCGGGAAAATACCATGCTTGAAACGAAATTAGATACAAAAAAAATTATGTCAAAATGTGATTTTAAAAACTTTTACTTTTTTCTCTTTTTGATAAAATTTCAATTCAGTCTCTCCGTCGAAAATTAGGGCGATTTTGATTAAATTAGGCAGATAAAAAAGGTGTTGAATATATAGGTGTCATTGAATTAAGCGTAAATGTATAGTTTACCCTTTGTAAATTTGCTTTTTTCTCGTCTTTTGGTGACAAAGTGTATTTTTACTGGGAAAACAATTAGTTGTCATTCTATTCTGAAGGCTTCTAACTATTTTTCTGTCACAAAAGTAACATTATTTGTGACAATCCAATTTTCATTTTTAAGGAGTTTATCCGACAGCTATTTTTGTTTTTGCAGGAAAAATACCGTAATTCAAAAATAATATAAGTGGGTGACATTATTTATGTGGGTAAATTTGAGAGAGATTTTTTTAGCCTGTTCCGTACACCAATAGGTCGAGAATAGTTTTCTTTTAAAATCGCTGCATCCCGTGTACCGATGCTTTGCTCGGCGGTCTGCATCACGCGACTATTTTTAAAAGGAAAATAACGGAAAAATCCTCTCAAAATACCTAGATAAATACGTAAATCTACTTACAAAGTAACGCATATGAAAAAATACAAAATAAATCTATGGTCAAGTCCACGAAATATCTCTACAGCCATGATGTATTCTTTTGCTCAAAGAGCAGATATGTCTGTCGTAGATGAACCCTTATATGCTCATTATTTAAAGCATACTGATACAGAAGCTTTGCACCCTGCGACCTCACAAATATTAAAAAGTCAGAATGCTAATGGTGAAAAAGTGGTGTCACAAATGATACATGGCGCTCATCCTAAACCACATGCGTTATTCAAACAAATGACACATCATTTGATAAATTTGGAAGACGACTTTTTAGACAAGATGAAAAATGTCTTGCTTATTCGTGACCCACGTCGCATTATCGCTTCTTACGCCAAGGTCATTCCCAATCCTACGATACAAGACATTGGAGTAAAAATGCAGGCGGAACTATTTGAAAAACTACAACAAAGAAATGCACTAAATGCTATCGTTGATACGAAACAAGTACTTTTAAATCCAGAAAAAGTCCTACGTGAACTTTGCGATAAATTAGAAATACCTTTTACGAAGAAGATGCTGAAATGGGAAGCGGGTGCACGACCAGAAGATGGCGTTTGGGCACCTTATTGGTATTCAAATGTGCATAGCTCGACGGGTTTTCAACCTTATGTAGAGAAGGAAGTATATCTTTCATCAGACTTAGAAAGATTAGCGGAAGAATGTGCTCCTCATTATGAATTGCTACGTCAATATGCTATTGAAGCTTGATAGGCCTTTTTATTGTTAAGATTGGGTTGTTTATGCTTCAAACATCTCAAACCAAAAAACCATCTGCGAAACTTAGGAACGCGAAAAAAATAGATTCAGAATCTGAACAGGATTTTTTGCTCCTTTATCCACCCGTCCGCAAGCGGTTTACTACGTTAAAATGATTTACTAAATCATTTTTGCTACGCACCACTTCGTTCATACTTTGAAAA